>CAYVLO010000438.1:0-3159 GCA_964452125.1 uncultured Anaerolineaceae bacterium
AAGTAGATGCTCATTGGCATCGACGCCAGCCGGGCGACGGCCGCACGTCGCACCGGAACCGAGAACTATTCCCTCCACCTGATCCGGGCGCTCCTGACTCTGGGTCGGCGCCATACCTTCCGCCTCTATTTTAACCAGCCCCCAGCGGAGGGTTTGTTCCCACCCATGGCTAGCCAGCAGGTGATGCCCTTTCCCCGCCTGTGGACGCACATCCGCCTGTCATGGGAGATGGTGCAACAGCCGCCCGACCTTCTGTTCGTCCCTTCCCACGTGTTGCCCCTCGTGCATCCCCGGCGGAGCGTGGTGACGGTGCACGACCTGGGCTACCACTATTATCCCGAAGCCCATACCCTATCGCAGAATCTCTATCTGCGAGCTTCCACGCGCTTTAATGCCCGCGCCGCCACACGGATCATTGCCGACTCGGAAGCCACGCGCCAGGATCTGGCGCGCCACTATGGTACGCCTATCGAAAAGGTGGCGGTCGTCTATCCTGGGCGCGACGAATCGCTCCAGAAAGTGACCGACGCCGGGCGATTGGCAGCGGTCCGCCAGCGATACGGGCTTTCGGAAGCCTATTTGCTCTATGTGGGCACGCTGCATCCCCGCAAGAATCTGGTGCGTCTGGTGCAGGCTTTTGGCGCACTGCTGGCAGGTCCTTCCGCTCCCCCTCCCACTTTGCCGTCCGATCTGCAACTGGTCCTGGCTGGACAGAAAGGCTGGCTGGCTGACGAGGTCGAGCGGCAGATAGCCAAACTGGGGCTGACCGACCGCGTCGTGCTCACCGGCTATCTGCCCGACGAGGACCTGCCCGCACTGCTGAGCGGCGCCGCCGCCTTTTGTTTTCCCTCGCTGTACGAGGGGTTTGGCCTGCCGGTGTTGGAGGCCATGGCCTGCCGCGTGCCGGTGGTCTGCGCCCACAGTTCGTCGTTGCCCGAGGTAGCGGGCGACGCCGCCCTGATGGTCGATCCCCTCTCGGTTGAGGATCTCACAGCGGCCCTTGCCCGCATTCTCATCGATGCGGAGCTACGCCGCGAGCTGGTGGGGCGGGGTTTGGAGCAGATTCAGCGCTTTTCCTGGGAGCGTTGCGCCGCTGAGGTCATGCAGGTTTTGGAAGAGGTGGGCCGTGGACTCGATTGAGATCCTCGGCGTTCGGGTAGACGCGGTGGGCTACGACGACCTGCTGGCAGCCATCGATGCCTTTGTTAAAGAGGGCGGCCCCCACCAGATTGTGACCCTCAACCCCGAGATGCTGGTGGCGGCCCACGACGACCCTGCTTTTCGCCGCGCCCTAAACGCTGCGGACCTCAATGTGGCCGACGGTGTGGGCCTGACCCTGGCGGCTCGCTGGCTGGGCAGCCCCTTGCCCGAGCGAGTCACCGGCTCTGACGGCATCTACCGCCTGGCTGCCCACTGTGCTCAACGCGGTTACCGCGTCTACCTGCTGGGTGCAGCGCCCGGTGTGGCCCAACGGGTGGCCGAACGGTTGACGACGCTGAATCCGGGCTTGGCTGTAGCTGGCGCCTTTGCCGGTTCGCCCCGTGTAAAAGAGGAAGAGGACCTCATCGCCCGAGTGCGGGCCGCCGCGCCCCACCTCCTGCTGGTGGCCTATGGCGTGCCCGCCGAAGAGCAGTGGATCGCCCGCAATCGGGAACGGCTGGGGGTGCCGGTGATGATTGGGGTGGGGGGCAGCTTTGATTTTGTGGCGGGTGTCACGCGACGCGCTCCGCCCTGGATGCGGCGGGCAGGCCTGGAATGGTTCTATCGCCTGGTCCGCGAGCCGTGGCGATGGCGGCGGCAGTTGGCCCTGCCCCGTTTTGTGTGGCTGATGGTGTGGGAAGCGATCCGCAGGCGGCGCATCTAGCCGGCTGTGTGGGGTGAAGAAATCGCCCCCATAGTGGGATTCCCCACGAGAATGAATGTAGCATCGAAATATGAGATCGGGAGAAACTTGTGGATTATCAAAAGATTCGCACTTGGATGACGGCGCATCAGGAGTCATTGATCGCCTTTGTACAGCGGCTGGTGCAGACGCCCAGTATGTCGGGCCAGGAAGGTGCTGTGGCCGCCTTGGTGCGGGCCGAAATGGAGAGTTTGGGATACGACCGGGTGTGGGTCGATGAGGTGGGCAACGTCATCGGCCTGATCGAGGGCGACGATGGCCCGGCCCTGATGTTCAACGGCCACATGGATCAGGTGGCAACGGGCGACCCGGCGAGTTGGCCCCATCCCCCCTTTGGCGGCGAGCTGCACGACGGGGAGCTGTGGGGGCGGGGCGCGTGCGACATGAAGGGCGCCCTGGCGTCCATGGTCTATGCCGGGGCGGCGGTCAAGGCTCTGGGGCAAGTGCCGCCCGGCCCCCTGTACGTGACCGGCGTGGTCCAAGAAGAGGTGGGCGGGTTGGGCGCGCGGCACCTGAGCCGGACCTTGCCGGTGCAACGAGTCCTCGTCGGCGAGGCCAGCGCCAACCACCTGCGCCGCGGGCATCGTGGTCGTGCGGAACTGGACGTGATCCTGGAAGGTCGCTCGGTCCATGCCTCGATGCCGGAGCTGGGCATCAATCCCCACACCTCCATGGCCCGATTTATCGGCGCGCTGGGTGATCTGGCTATGGCCTCCGATGCCTCATACGGCGCGTCCAGCGTGGCGCCCACTCGCATCAGCAGCGGCCCCGAAAGCGCCAATGTGACCCCTGCCTGGGTGCATCTGGTGCTCGACTGGCGCAATATCCCCGGCGAAGGGCCGGCCGAGATCCTGAGCATACTTCAGGGGCTGGTGGCCGCCAGCCTGGAGCCGGGCTGCCAGGGTCGCATCGAGGTGGCCTCCAAGGCCCTCACCAGCTACACCGGAGTGCAGGAGACCTACCCCGATGTTTTTCCCTCATTCACGACAAATGCCGATCATCCCTGGTTGCTTCAGTCGCAGCAGACGCTGCAATCGGCGCTGGGACGTGAAGCGCACATCGGCGTCTGGCGATTTGCCACCGACGGCGGGCATTTTGCCGCGGCGGGCATGGAGGTGATCGGCTTTGGTCCGGGGGACGATCGGTTGGTGCACACGGTTCAGGAGCGCATCGGCATCGACGAACTGCTGGAAAGTGTGGTGGGCTATGTGGCGCTGGCCCTCCAGTAAGGGCGACTGCTGATCGCGCCCCTCGGC
>CAYVLO010000439.1:0-3142 GCA_964452125.1 uncultured Anaerolineaceae bacterium
AAAAGTGCATAACAGGCTCTAGGTCTGAACCTGTGTGGTCTTTTGGAGGTGCCGATCATGAGTGTGGAGGACACTGAGGTTCGTCCAGAGGCAGAGGACAAGCCGGCCAAGGCCAAGCCCTCGCGGCCTCGGGGTTATGTGACATTGTTTGGTAATTGGTGCAAGGGCTGCGGCCTGTGTGTCGAGTTTTGTCCGCAGGGCGTGTTCGAACTGGACAACCGTGGACGGCCTGTCATTACCCACATGGAAAAGTGTACCGCTTGCCACTGGTGTGATACCCATTGCCCGGACATGGCCATCATTGTCCGGCGTTTGGAGCCTCAGGAAGTGGAATATCTGGACGATCTGGCCTCGCACGACGAGCAAGATGCGCCTTCCGCGGGAGGTGGACAATGACGGTCAAGCTATTGCAGGGAAATCATGCCAGCGCTTTGGGAGCGCTGGCCGTGGGGTGCCGCTTTTTTGCCGGATATCCCATCACACCCTCTACCGAGATCGCCGAGATCATGTCGCGCGAATTGCCCAAGTTGGGCGGCAAGTTCATCCAGATGGAAGATGAGATTGCCAGCCTCGCCGCGGTGATCGGCGCATCGGTGGGCGGCTTGAAGGCCATGACGGCCACCAGCGGTCCGGGGTTCTCGCTCATGCAGGAGAACATTGGCTATGCCGCGGTGGCCGAAATTCCCTGTGTGATTGTCAACGTGATGCGCGCCGGCCCCAGCACCGGCCTTCCCACCAGTCCGGCCCAGGGCGATGTGATGCAGGCGCGCTGGGGCACCCACGGCGACCATCCCATCATTGCTCTGACGCCCAATTCGGTGAGTGAGGCGTTCGATCTGACGGTCAAGGCCTTTAACTTTGCCGAAAAGTATCGCACCCCGGTCATCTTGTTGATCGATGAGGTGATCGGCCATATGCGCGAGAAGGTCGATCTGCCCGAGCTGGCGCCCCAGGATATTGTCGATCGAGAGAGGCCCACGGTGCCGCCCGAATGGTACGAACCCTTTGGCTATCCGGTCTCTGACGTCCCGCCGCTGGCGCCCTTTGGTACGGGCTATCGTTATCACATCACCGGCTTGCTTCACGACGTCCGCGGCTTTCCCACCGAGCGCCTGGACGAGATCCAACCCTGGGTGGACCGGGTCTTTCGCAAGATTGACCGCAATCTGGACGAGATCCTGATGTGGGAGGAGGATGGTCTGGAAGACGCCCTGGTCGCTGTCGTCGCCTATGGGTCGACCGCGCGATCGGCGCGACAGGCCATCCGTCATGCCCGCGCCCGGTACGGGCGCAAGGTCGGGCTGCTGCGTCTCAAGACGCTGTGGCCTTTCCCGGAGGCCATTGTGGAAGAGCTATCGGAGCGGGTGCAGCGGATTGTCGTCGCCGAGATGAATTTGGGCCAGATCGCTCTCGAGGTTGAACGGATTGCGGGGCGAAAAAAGGTGCTCCGCGTGGGCCGGGCCGATGGCCGGATCGTCGAGCCCGGACAAATCGTCGATGCCATCCGAGAGTCACGGAGCAATCCGTCGGTGGTGCATCGGGCGCCCACAAGGCGATAGGGAGAAGAAACCATGGAACAACACGACTCGGGCGTCTATGAATATCTGCGCCATCACAAAAAGTTTCCCCATGTATGGTGCGCCGGTTGTGGCATTGGCATTGTCATGGGCAGCCTGGTGCGCGCGGTGCAGAACCTGGGGCTGAATCAGGACGATGTCGCCCTTATCTCGGGCATCGGCTGCACAGGGCGAATGCCGGTGTACACCGATTTCAATACGATGCACACCACCCATGGTCGGGCGTTGGCCTTTGCGACGGGGCTCAAGCTGGCCCGCCCCGAAATGAAGGTCATTGTCGTGATGGGTGATGGAGACGCGCTGGCCATTGGCGGCAATCACTTTATCCACGCCGCCCGACGCAACATTGACCTGACGGCCATCGTGGTGAACAACAGCATTTATGGCATGACGGGAGGCCAATCGTCACCGACGACGCCTTTAGAATCCTTTTCCGCGACGGCGCCTTATGGGCACATCGAGCAACCCTTCCCCGTGTGCGATTTGGCCATGGCCGCGGGTGCAGCCTTTGTGGCTCGCAGCACCGTCTACCATGCCAATCAGATCGACCAGCTCATCGAGAAGGCAGTTGTCAAAAAGGGGTTCTCTTTGGTCGAGGTGATGAGCTACTGCCACACAACCTTTGGCCGGGCCAACAACATGAATTCGCCCATCCAGATGATGCGCCTGCTCAAAGACAACAGCCTCACCGTCCAGGCCGCCGAAAAGCTGGGGGATGATCTGCCCGAAGGCAAGATTGTCCGTGGGATTCTTTGCGACAAGGAGAAACCCGAATTCACCGAGCTCTACGACAAGATGGTCGAAAGGGCCAGCGGGCAGGTGCAGCCGCGCCGCCGTCAAATCTATCGGGCATTGGGGTAGGGGGAGGCCATGATGGAGCAGCGAAGAGAAGCAAAGCGAGAGCTGGAGGACCGCTTTGAGGTGCGCTTGGCCGGCGAAGGCGGTCAGGGTATGATCCTTGCGGGGGTGATCCTGGCTGAGGCCGCGGCCGTCTACGATGGGCTGAATGTGGTCCAAACCCAGAGCTACGGGCCCGAAGCCCGGGGAGGGGCCAGCCGCTCAGAAGTGGTCATCTCCCATGGCGACATCGACTATCCCAAAGTCATGTCTTCCGATCTCTTGTTGTGTATGAGTCAGGAATCGTGTGACAAGTTCTACAGTCAACTCAAGGAAGACGGGTGCATCGTCGTAGATTCGACCTCCGTGCGCCGGGTTCCGAGCCACCGGGCGATCAGTGTGCCCATCTCGGACCTGGCGGAGGAAGCCACGGGCCGGCGCATCACGGCCAGCATTGTGGCATTGGGTGTGATCTGCGGCCTGAGCGGTGTGGTCTCGCGTTCGGCGCTGGAACAGGCTGTGGCGGGGCGTGTCCCCCGCGGCACCGAGGAGCTGAACCTCAAAGCGCTGGCTGCCGGCTTTGACGAGGCGGACCGCCTTCGCGCAGAAGGTGTGAGTATGTTCTGCGGCTGATGCGAAAAGTCATGCACCGTTGCCCTCTGGGTTGCTTGCCGGCCTAGCAGCCTGTCGGAGAGAAAACCACCGAGGCAAAACACCGTCTGTTCTGT
>CAYVLO010000440.1:0-3129 GCA_964452125.1 uncultured Anaerolineaceae bacterium
CATGGAGTGGTACGATCCGCCCTACGATCGCTTTGAGGGCGCGGCCTGCCAGGTAGCCTCGGGCTGGCAGCGCTTCTGGCACAGCGGCACGGCCCCCTGCTGGATGGATACCCGGGTTTTTGCCGCCAGTCCCTTGGGCGGACGTTGGGTGGAGCGGATCGAGGGCGAAACCTCCCAGATGCTGGTCGCCACCGAGCCCTATACGGCTGGGCTCCTGCAGCGGGTGACCGGCCTGACGCCCGGCGTAGGCTATGGCTTTCACGCCGCCCTGCTGACCATTTTCCAGTCCTCGGCCCCCCCCACAAACGACGGCGCCATGATCAAACAGCTCGGCCTGGATCCGACGGGCGGAACCGACCCCCAGGCCCCGACCGTCGTCTGGACTGCGCCCGACGATCACGACGAAGGCCCGTGGGACATCGATCAACGGCTGTCGCTCTTTGCTCAAGGGCCGGCTATGACGGTCTTTATCCGCGTGGACAGCCCCTATCCCTCCGGTGGGCTGCCCTACATGAACCTGAGCTTTCTCGATTCGGCCATCCTCGCCCAGACGCCCACCGTCCGCGCCACGTCACCCGCCGAGACAGCGGAAACCTCTTTCGAGGTCTGCTGGGACAACGCCGAACCGGCGCCCTTTGGCGGCTACCTGCGCGACTGGTACGACGTCCAGTGGCTGGACGAGGCCGAAGGTGTGTGGCGCGATTGGTTCGTCAAGACCGACGCCGTGTCGGCCACGTTTGAGGGGGAAAAGGGGCATACCTATCGCTTCCGAGCGCGCGTCTGGCAGCGCTACCCCAATGGCGCCCAACTGACCAGCCCCTGGCGCCCCGAAGGCGACACCACCACCCACGTGCGTGGGGCGCGGGTCATCGGCGCGGTGCATAGTCCGGACGGCCACGCCGTGATGGGGGCGACGGTGGCCATTTCGGGGACGGCCTGGACCGCGATCAGTGGGGCAGATGGCCAATACGAGCTCCAGTATCCCACGGACCTGGCGGACGAATACAGCTTGACCCTATCCCATCCCTGGTGGGCGACCCCGGCCCCACGACACAGCCTGCTGCTGGGCGTCACCGAAACGATCGCCGTCGCGTGGACGACGCTGCCGCCGGTCGATGCCCTGACCAATGGCGAGTTCGAGGCAGGCCTGGAAGGCTGGACCTCGCTGGGGAACGGGTCGTCCGCTCCGTCCGTGGTCGACACACCGGTGCACACCGGACGCGGGGCGCTGATTCTGGGCGGCGCTGAGGACGAGGGGGTGGGCCTGGGCCAAACCGGCGCCCTCAGCGGCGCGTGGGAACCGGCCCTCTCCTTCTGGTATCTGCCCGTGGACACCGGCCCCGGCGACTGCCTGAACGTGCGGCTCACCCTGGTCCAGCAGGTGCTCAGCCCTACGCTGCCCCTGTCCCTCACGATGCCTCTGACGGCGCCGCTGCCCGTGCCCATCACCACCACAATTCCGGTAACCACTCGGGTGGTCCTCACTCCCACGCTGGACGGAAGCGGCTGGCAACACCTGTGGGCCTATGCCGGGCCGCCCGACACGGCGATCACAGCCACGGTCGATCTCCAGTTTTGGTGGACGTCGGAATCTGATTCGTCGGGCAGGGTCTATATCGACGAAGTGAGCCTGGGCGCCACGCCGGGAGGCCCCTTCCGGGTCTATCTACCCGTGAGCCTGCACTCCTGGCAGCCATAGGGACAGGGCTCCCACTGCTCCAATAGAAGAATCGCTGTCCTCCGAAAGGGCGTCCGTACCCTGAAAGCGGCCTACGTCAGGCTTTCGATGCCAGCATCGTCGCTGCCCAGTTCCAGCAGCTCCCCGGTGACGGTATAGACCACGCGCTCGCAGAGATTGATCACCCGGTCGGCCGCCCTCTCAAGGTTGTGGGCGGCCCACATCAAAAAGTTCGCCTGCTGGTAGGTGTGTGGATCGGCCAGGATATAGGAAAACAACTCGCGCTGGATCTGATTGTAGAGGGCATCCACCTCATCATCCTGGGCAGGGATGGCCCGGGCCCGCTCAGCGTCGCGCCGGACAAAAGCCTCCAGTGCGCTGTGCAACATGGCCCGCACCTTGTCGGCCATGATCGGCAGGTCGATCAGCGGCTTGAGCAGCGGCTGCTCGCCGATCATCAGGTTGATGCGCGCGATGCCCTTGGCATAGTCGCCCATCCGCTCCAGCTCGGTGACAATTTCGAGGATGGCCGCCAGCAAGCGCAGGTCACCGGCCATGGGCTGCTGGGTCGCGATCAGGGTCAGCACCTCGGACTCGATGGCATAGCGCCGCTCGTTGACTACCCGGTCGCTCTCGATCAACTGCCGGGAAGCGGCGAAATCGCGGCGTTTGAGGATCTGGACCGATTCGACGAGCGCCTCTTCCACCTGATTGCCCAGGGCCAACACCTCGCCCTCAAGGCGGTTCAATTCTTGGTCAAACGTTCGACGGGTCATGCCGACCTCCTACAGAATCGGGAATCGTGGGCGGGTCAAAACCTCCGCCATCTGGGCACGCATGTCGTCACGCACTTGACGAAAGACAGCCATCCGCTCTTCCGCGCTGCCCACGGCTGCGACCGGATCGGGAAATCCGAGATGCACCTTGCGCCCCTGCCCCAACCATAGGGGACAGTTCTCGGCCGCGCCATCGCAGACCGTGACCACCAGATCCAGATCGGCGCCCTGGAACTCGGCCACCGACTTGCTACGCTGGTGCGAGATGTCCACACCCAACTCGGCCATAACCTCCACAGCCAGGGGATGCACAAAGCCGGTCGGTGCGGTTCCCGCAGAATAGGCCTGCCACCGGTCGCCCCAAGAATGGTTGACCCACCCCTCCGCCATCTGACTGCGGGCCGAGTTGCCGGTGCACAAAAAGAGAACCTGTTTCATCAATGTCCTCACTCCAAGATAGAATAGTACAAGAAAAAGCGCAAGTTGGCAAATCGCCCGACTCTAGCCAAAACGCCCGGTGATGTAATCCTCCGTCCGACGGTCGCGGGGCTGGGTAAAGATCTCACCGGTAGGACCGTATTCCACCAGGTAACCGGCCCGGTCCTCATCCATCATGAAAAAGGCGGTATAGTCCGACACACGGGCGGCCTGCTGCATATTGTGAGTGACCACAAT
>CAYVLO010000441.1:0-1479 GCA_964452125.1 uncultured Anaerolineaceae bacterium
ACCCCGCCTACTCCCAGGGCCAGGTCCAATGACAGGGAACCTGTCGGGATGGCCTCTATCTTCAAGTGTGATGCTTGCCCAAGCCGCATGATCGCGCCCTCTCCGTACCGCTTTTGAATGCCATTCAAGGTCGTCTCCAGAGCCCGTAGACGTTCATCCTCTTTCATCGTCCCACCTCCCAAGGTTCTCTCGTCCCCTTCACTATAGCACAAATGTTCTGAACTGTCAAATCGGACTGGCTGTACAGCAGCATTTCTCAATATGGCTTGTGCTGACTCGGGAGTACTCCCGCCGGATCGCCAGATCCGGGCCGAGTCCATGCAAAAAACCAGATTCCCTCACCACCAAAGTGAGAATTGCCCGTTCAAAGTTGACGGGGCGTGCAGAATCGGGTATTATCTGCTATCAGCGGCCAGGTCTTGGCAGGCAGAGATCGCCGGGCAAAGGGCCGTATGGTGTCAGGGGATACCCCCAGGCTTAGGTGGGTGTGATGCAATTTCTCTTTGTGAATGTGTACGGCTTGCTCAGAACCCTGCGTCCCAGGCAGTGGATCAAAAACGGTTTTGTCTTTGTGGTGCTGGTCTTTGATCAAAAGCTGTTGGATCTGGATCTGCTGCTGAGGACGTTCGCGGCGTTCATCCTGTTCTGCATGATCTCCAGCACGGTCTATATCATCAATGACCTGGCCGACATCGAAAAGGACAAGCAACATCCCAAGAAGCGCAATCGAGCGCTGCCTTCGGGACAGCTCACGCCCTGGTTTGCGGTGGTGTCGGCCGTCGCCATCCTGGTTGTCTGCTTGCCGTTATCCTTCTGGCTGGATTTTTTCTTTGGCCTCATCGTGCTGGGCTACTTGCTCTTGAACCTGGCCTATTCCTTTGCGCTCAAGCACGTGGTGATCATCGATGTAATGGTGGTGGCTGCCGGATTCCTGTTGCGGGTGGCGGCCGGTGGCGTGATTGCCAACGCGGAGCGTTTTTCGCCCTGGCTCTATGTGTTCACCATCTTTTTGGCGCTGATCCTGGCCACAGGCAAAAGGCGGCACGAACTTTCGTTTTTGGCCGAGGGCGCCGATAGCCACCGCAAAATCCTGAACGAGTACAACATTGGGTTTCTGGATCAGATGATCCAGGTGGCAATTTCGGGGACGGTGATCTCCTATTCCCTCTATACCTTTTCGGCCGAGAACCTGCCCGTCAACCATGCGATGATGCTGACCATCGCCTTTGTGATCTATGGGGTGTTCCGCTACCAATATTTGGTGCAGGTCAAGGGGGAGGGGGGCGCGCCAGAGATGCTGTTGTACACCGATTTCCCCTTGCTCCTGGACGTAATCCGGTTTGGTATTTCGGTGGTACTCATCATGTACGTCTTTGGCCCCTGAACCTGGGTCCAAGACAAGAGACGAGAAACGGGGACGAGCTGCGCGGCTCATCCCCGTTTTTGATGCTGCTGGGTGGAGGCTGGACTCAGTGCAGG
>CAYVLO010000441.1:1579-3123 GCA_964452125.1 uncultured Anaerolineaceae bacterium
AGGCTGGACTCAGTGCAGGTTCTTGATCACGTCCAGCACGGCCTGCCCAAACTCGTCGATCTGCCAGGCAGCCAGGAGGTCGTTTTCGGCCAGCTGGGCCAGGGTGCGGGGGTTTTGTTGGGCAATGGCCCACAGGGTATGGTTGTTCAGGACAATGTCGGGTTCCACCTCGCGCTGTTCCGCCGCCGCATTTCGCCAGGCTCGGAGCGCTTCGAATCGCGCCTGACACTCGCGAGTGGGGCGGGCGTTGTGGTTCTTTTCGTGGTTGTTGTGCGTCCGGGGCCGGTCTTCCCAGGCGTGGGGACGCTGCGCTCCCCGTTCGATGGCAGCCAACATGTGCGAGCCGCTTTGCTGCACCAGCCAGGAGGGGACCCCCGATACCTTGCGTAACCCGTCGAGGGTGTGGGGCCGCTGCTCGCTGAGGGCGAGGAGCGCCCGATTCGAGAGAATTTTAAAAGGAGGCCGATTTCGAAGCCGGGCGCGGTGATCGCGAAAGTTGAACAGCTCGCGCAGCACTCCCCGTCCGGCGTCGTCGAGATCGCGGGCTCCCGACATCTGCCAAAACCCTTCGGGGTCGAACTCCCGGGGAACCGAGCGGGTTTGGGCCAGTTGGGCAAATCGGTGCTGGGCTTGGTCCCAACGGTTGGCCTCGTGCAGGGCCTTCACTTGCAGGTCCTTCAGGCGCAGCAAATAGTGGGTATCCAACCGGGCATAGTCGATCTGGGCCGGGGGCAGGGGACGAATACCCCAATTGGCGCGTTGGTACTTTTTATTGACAGTGATGCCAAAATGCTCCTGGAGCAGCGCTGCCAATCCGTGGGCGGGCCAACCCAAAATCCGGCTGGCCCACATGGTGTCAAAGAGGTTGCTGACGGTAAATTGATAGTCCCGGTGTAGGACGGTCAGGTCATAGTCTGCGCCGTGCAAGACTTTGAGCACCGCCGGATCGGCCAGCAGGGGGCCCAGCCCCGAGAGGTCCTTCAAGGTGAGGGGGTCGATCAAATAGTCGGCGCCAGGGACCGATATCTGGATCAGGCAGACCTGTTCCTCGTAGACATAAAAGCTATTCGATTCGGTATCGACGGCCAGGGACGGTTCGCCTTGTAGGCGCTCCAACATCGCTTGGAAAGGGGCCGGTCGGTCGACCCAGATGGGTGCGGGCAGGGCATCTGTGTTTTCCATTCTGTCGATTGTACCAGGGAATGGGCAATTCGGCAAGATTTTTCGGGACCAGTTTCGGCGCGGGGCTAGCTTTCGCCGGTGATGGCGTCGTACAGGCTTTCCAGCTCTTCTTCCGAGTAGAAATGGATGATAATGCGGCCCGCGCCCTTGCGATTGCGGAACAGGTTGACTTTGGTGCCCAAGGTCTCGCGGAACCGGAGTTCCAGGGCCTGGGTTTCGGGCGAGGGGGGCTCTTTGGCTTTTCTGGGGGGCGGTTCGGCCAACAGGCGGCGGACCAACTCCTCCGTCTGGCGGACGCTGAGATCTTTGTTGACCACGGTGTTCAGGGCCGCAACCTGGGCTTCTGAAGTGGGGAGCGACAG
>CAYVLO010000442.1:0-3117 GCA_964452125.1 uncultured Anaerolineaceae bacterium
TGGAAGATGAGAGCAAGACAGTACCAGTGGAAAGCCTCTTCAACCGGCCTTTTGCCCGCGGAAGAGGCTTTTTTTGTACCAGTTCTCTCTCTGATTGGGGATGTGGGACTCGTCGCACTCGAGATCACAGGAGAGAACTGCCCATGAGCGATCGTTTTTCGACCCAAGCCGTACATGCCGGGGAAGTCAAGCGCAAACCATACGGTGCGCTGACGACCCCCATTGTGCAGACATCGACCTACACCTTTGCCGATACTGCCGAGATCCTCGATTTTATGGAGCGCAAGGCCTCGGGCGAGAAGGACATCCGCGATGAATATGGGCGCTATAGCAATCCGACCCAAAAGGCGGCTGAGGCCAAGATCGCCGCGCTGGAGGGGGCGGAGCGCGCCCTGCTCTTTTCCAGCGGGATGAGCGCCATCACGACCACCCTGGCGGCCCTTCTTTCCCACGGCGATCATCTGATCCTGGGGAGAGAGTGTTATCGCCGCACTGCCGAGTTTGCCGAGAGCTATCTGGCGCGATGGGGGATCGAGACCACCACAGTGTCTGTGGGACAACCGGAAGCGTTTGCCGCGGCCCTTCGCCCTACCACGCGACTGATCTTGGTCGAAACCCCCACCAACCCCTACCTGCGCATCCTGGATCTAAAGTGCGTGGCCGAGCTGGGCCAGGAGCGGGGCGTTCTGACCATGGTGGACAGCACCTTTGCCACGCCCATCAACCTTCGCCCCCTGGACCATGGATTTGATCTGGTGATGCACAGCGCCAGCAAGTATCTGGCGGGGCACAATGATGTGTTGGCGGGCTCGATTGCCGGTTCGAACCCGGCCCTGGCCAAGATCGAGGCCTGCCGGGGGGTGATGGGCACCACCAGCAACCCCAACGACTGCTACCTGTTGCTGCGCGGCCTGAAGACGCTAGAGTTGCGGGTGAGGCGCCAAAACGAGAACGGGCAGCGTGTAGCCGAGTTTCTGGAGGGGCATCCTGCCGTCGCACGAGTTTACTATCCCGGCCTGGCAAGCCATCCGGATCACGACGTGGCCCGGCGGCAGATGACCGGTTTTGGCGGTGTGGTCAGTTTCGAGATCCAGGGCGATTGGCGGCGGACGGGGGCATTTGTCGATCGCTTGCGCCTGCCCTACATTGGGCCCACGTTGGGTGGGGTGGAGAGCATCATCCAGCAGCAGGCGCTGCTGTTCTCCCTGGATCCGGCGGAACAAAAGCGCGCCGGTCTTGGCGAAAACCTGTTGCGCTATGCCCTGGGTATCGAGGACGTGGAAGACCTGATCGCCGATCTCGAACAGGCGCTGGCCGGCCTGTGAGCGGCAAGGAGACCTGGATGATTGTACACAAGTTTGGCGGCACCTCGGTGGGAGACGCCACAAGGTTTTCCAACGTCGCCGATATTGTGCTGGCCCAGCATTCTGCTCAGGCGGAGGATCTCCAGAGGGGCTCCGTCGTGGTCGTCTCGGCGATGAGCGGAGTGACCAATCAGTTGATCGCCGGGGCGCGCGCGGCAGCCGAGGGGCGGGACACGGCCTATCGCGAGGTCAAAGCCGATCTGCTGAGCCGGCATCTGGCGGTGATCGATTCGCTGTTGACCCGCAGCCCGGAGCGGCTCAAAGTGGGCGGGCTTGTGGAAGACCGGCTGCACGAGCTGGATCGATTCTATCGCAGCATCGCCATGCTGGGCGAGGTGACGGCGCGTGGATTTGACGCCGTGGCCTCTGTGGGCGAACAGCTCTCGTCCCATATTCTGGCGGCCTTGCTGCGAGAGCGGGGGGCGCGGGCCCAGGCCGTCTCTGCAACCGAGCTGATCGTCACCGACGAAAATTTCGGCGCAGCGACGCCTTTGATGGATCGTACGCGGCAGCGCCTGCAAGAGCGGGTCCAGCCGCTGATCGAGCGGGGCCTCATCCCGGTGATCACCGGGTACGTGGGTGCAACCGAAAAGGGCGTGACTACGACCCTCGGTCGCAGCGGCAGCGACTATTCGGCGGCGATCATTGGCGCGGGGCTGGAGGCCGATGAGGTTTGGATCTGGAGTGACGTGAACGGCATCCTCACCGCCGATCCCAACATCGTTCCCCAAGCCCGCACCTTGACCGAGCTATCCTATGCCGAGGCCGCCGACCTGGCCTACTATGGCGCGGACGTGCTCCACCCCAGGACGATCCGGCCGGTCATCCAAAAAGGGATCCCCCTCCGTATCGTCAATAGCTTGCAGCCCAGGCACCCTGGGACCTTGATCGTCGAGAGGCCGAGCGCCGACCGGGCGCTGCTGCCTGCCATCATTTCGACCACCGGCCTGAGCCTGATTGGCGTGGGCAGTCAGGATGATACCTGGACGCTGACCATGGCGGCGCGCGCCCTCCACGAGCTGAGTGAGGCGGGCGTCGACGTGCTGATGTTCTCCCAGTCGTTTTCGGAGCACAGCCTGAACCTGGTCGTGCGGGAGCAGGATCAGGCCCATTGCCTGAAAACCCTGAGCCGCGAGTTTGAAAACGGCAAGCCCGATAGCCCCTTCCACCTGGGTTTCGAGGAGCAGGTAGCCACCATCTCGGTGGTGGGCGTGCCCGATTGGAACGGCAACGGCATCGTCTCCCGGGCTTTTGCTGCGTTGGGCAAGCAGGGCACCCGGGTGATTGCAGTGGCCCAAGCGGCCAGTGAGTACAGCGTTTCCTTTTGCATCCCCGAAAAGGAGTTGTTCGATACCGTGCGATTTCTACATCGCGAATTAGGATTGGAGGAGTGAGATGACCAAGATACCTGTGGGCGTGTTGGGGGCGACGGGCATGGTGGGCCAGCGATTCATTCAGCTCCTGGTCGACCATCCCCTTTTCGAGCTGACGGCGGTGGCGGCTTCGGAGCGCTCGGCCGGGCAGCTCTATGGGCAGGCCTGCCATTGGCTGCTATCGACCCCGCTGCCCGAAAAAGCAGCCGGGTTAATGGTCCAGCCTATCGAGCCGGGGCTGGACTGCCGCGTGGTGTTTTCGGCCTTACCTTCGTCGGTGGCAGGCCCTGTGGAGGAAGCGTTCGCCAAGGCCGGCTATGCCATCTGCTCCAACGCCGCGCCCCATCGGATGGCGCCCGACGTGCCTTTGATCATCCCTG
>CAYVLO010000443.1:0-3102 GCA_964452125.1 uncultured Anaerolineaceae bacterium
GCCCCGGTCCAGGAATTCCGCGAGGACGAACTGACCACCCTGGGCGAGCGGCCCCATTGAGACGGCCGGGTTGCAGGCGAAACGCTGCCATCGATCATGTTCTAGTTTGGAGGTTGGAATGACAGAAGCACAGATGATCCCCATCTATATCATGGGCAAAAGGTACATGGTGCCCGATGCGCTGACCATCATGAGCGCCCTGGAGTATGCGGGCTACAAGCTGATCCGCGGCGTGGGCTGCCGGGCGGCCTTTTGCGGGGCCTGCGCCACGGTGTATCGCATCGAGGGCGATCCCAAGCTCTACATCGGACTGGCCTGCGGAACCCAGGTACAGTCGGGCATGCACCTGACTCAGATCCCCTTTTACCCAGCCGAGCGGGCCCAGTATCGACTGGACGAGTTGGAGCCAACCTTTGCCACAATGGTCCGGCTCTATCCCCAGGTCCTCAAGTGTTTGGGCTGCGGCACCTGCACCAAGAGCTGCCCGCAGGACCTTCAGGTCAAGGACTATATGGCGGCGGCCATGCGCGGCGACATTGCCCGCGTCGCCGACCTCTCTTTTGACTGCATCATGTGCGGCATGTGCGTGTCGCGCTGCCCTGCCGAAGAAGCCCAACCGAACATCGCCATTCTGGCCCGCAGGCTCTATGGCCGCTACCTGGCGCCCCGCGCCCAGCATCTGGCCGAGCGGGTCGCCGAGATCCAGGCCGGGACGTTCGACCAAGACATGGCCGCGATCAAGGCCCTGCCTGAGGCAGAGCTGCGCCAGCGCTACAACACCCGAGACATCGAGCCAGAATAGAGGAGCACACACATGGACGGTTATACTCCTGCGATGCGGGAATCCATCAAATTGGTCGAGGCCACCCGGCCTGCCCGGCTGCACGAAACGTGGCCCATGCTATCACCTGCCGATAAGCAAGAGATCTTGCGCAGATTCCACCCCGACTATATTCCCGAAGGGATGCGGGAGATCCGCGTGGGCTCGGCCCAGGGCATGCGCACCCCCCTCGAACTGGCCGATCTGATCGAAGGGCACAGCCGGTTGCGCGACCGTGAGATCGACCTGGAATCGATCGACTATGACACCGACGTGTTGATCATTGGCGCGGGGGGCGCCGGGTCGGCGGCGGCGCTGCTGGCGCGGGAACAGGGCGCCAAAGTACTGATAGCGACCAAGCTGCGCCACGGTGACGCCAACACGATGATGGCCCAGGGCGGCATCCAGGCCGCCGACAAGCCCAACGACACCCCCATCCTCCACTACCTGGACGTGATGGGCGGCGGTCACTTTTCCAACGATCCCGATCTGGTCGAGGCCCTGGTGCACGACGCCCCACAGGCCATTGCCTGGCTGGAAAGCCTGGGCTGCATGTTCGACAAGGAACCGGATGGCACCCTGATCACCATCCACGGCGGCGGTACCTGCCGCAAGCGCATGCACTCGGCCCGCGACTATTCGGGCGCCGAGATCATGCGCACCCTCCGCGACGAGGTCCGCTCCTATCCCGAGGATATCACCGTCATCGAATTTGCGCCAGCCATCGAGCTGATCAAGGACGACAAGGGCCAGGCCGCCGGCGCGGTGCTGCTAAACCTGGAGACCGGGGAGCATTGCGTGGTGCGGGCCAAGACCACCATCATCGCCACCGGCGGCAGCGGGCGACTGCACTACCAGGGCTTTGCCACCACCAACCACTATGGCGCCACCGGCGACGGCGTGATCCTGGCTTACCGAGCCGGGGCCCAATTGTCCTTCCTCGATACCATGCAGTACCACCCCACCGGCGCCGCCTATCCGGCCCAGATTGTGGGCCTGCTGGTGACGGAAAAGGTGCGCGGCCTGGGCGCCCAGGTGTGCAACATCGACGGCAACCAGTTCGTCTATCCCCGCGAGACGCGCGACGTGGAGGCCAGCGCCATCATCCGCGAGTGCCGGGAACGGCAAAAGGGCATCGTCACGCCCACCGGCTTTACCGGCGTGTGGCTCGATTCGCCCATGATCGATCTGATCCACGGACCCGGGACCATCGAGAAGGAACTGCCGGCTATGGTCCGGCAATTCGCCCGCTTTGGCGTGGACATCATCCACGACCCGATGCTGGTCTATCCCACCCTCCATTATCAAAACGGCGGCGTCCACCTGAGGCCCGACGGGGCCACCACCGTCCCCAACCTGTACGGCGCGGGCGAGATCAGCGGCGGCGTTCACGGCCGCAACCGGCTCATGGGCAACTCGCTGCTGGAGGTGACGGTCTATGGACGGCGGGCCGGGCGGGCCGCAGGCCAGCGGGCCAAGGAGGTCCAGTTGGGCAAGCTCACGCTGAGCCACATCGAGGCGTGGGAGAACGCATTGGTCGAGGCAGGCGTCGAGACCGAGATCGAATCGCCGCTGCTGCTGCCCGACTATACCCGGCACGAACATTAGAGCGTCGCCCTCGGGCTTTGCATCCGTAGGGGCGCCCCTTGTGGGTGCCCCGTTTTTAATTGCGACGGTAGGAGCGCCGGACATCCCCTCCCGTCATGCCCGCGCAGGCGGGCATCCATGGGCCCCCGAGGACGATGGGATGTAGGGGCGCGGCATGCCGCGCCCACCTTGGGCACCTGTGGTCGTGGTGGGCGAGGCATTCCCAGGAACCCTTGGGTAGAACATCGTTCGCCCGTGGGACGGTTCCCTCCGTCGAGACCCAGGCATTGCAGGAATGCCTCTCCCCTACATTGGGCATTCGGGAAGGACGTGTAGGGGCGACGGCATCGGCGCAGGGCATCAGGCCGCTCATCGGCTGGCGCCGGCCGTCACCAGGAACATCCCGCAAGGAATGCCGTGGCCGATGCCTCGCCCACCCCGGGCCACTGTGCACGTGGTGGGCGGCCGGCCACGGGGTTATTTCAGCATTCTGGACGAGCTAGCGGAAAAATGCCAAGCCCCCGTCCCCGAGGCGGATAGGATACCAGGAATCCGCGCAAAAGGAAGGCAGAACCCGCCTGCCTCTGTCATGCTCGCGCAGGCGGGCATCCCTGGGCCCCCGCTTCCGCCTGCCCGCGCAGGCGGGGCGTTTGTGGGGATGCACGCGCACCCCCACACCCCCGCGCCGGGGACCT
>CAYVLO010000444.1:0-3098 GCA_964452125.1 uncultured Anaerolineaceae bacterium
CTCTCTTTGCAGCGAAGCCAGCTCGGGGGCGGTGGAACAGAGCAAGGCCGCCCATTAGAGGCGATATAGGGGTCCATAGCCCTCTCGTCTGAAAGGGACGGCGCCAGGTCATTTTGCAGTGGCCGTTCGGAGGAGGGTTGTATGCGCATCAAAACCGCAACCACTCGGACACCTTTGCGGCTCAGCGACTATGAGCCGCCCAATGGCATCCTGGTCGACGAGCACGTCTCCCTTTTGGGCCGTGGTCGAGACCGAGGCGATTTCTACATCCTGGTCGAGGTCTCGGGCGATCAGGCCGGTCGCAATGTCGTCGCCATGCAACTGGCCTCGGCCGTACGGGATGCCTATTTGAGCGGGAAGGGCAGCATTACCTCGGGCCTGCAACAAGCTATCTCTACCGCGAACAAACTGCTTTTTGACGAGAACCGCAATTCGCTTCCGGGCGAAGAGTGGGCTGCCGGGGTTTCGTGCGCCGTCCTGCGCGACGACGACCTTTTTCTGGCTCAGGCCGGACCCGCAGCGGCCTACCTGCTCCAGGGCAGGGAATTGATCCGGTTTCCTGAACAATCAGCCTGGCTGGATGACGGTGTATCGATGGCCGAGATGGATTCCGCGGCCTTGGGCAGCCAGCGCGAGGTCGCAGTGGCCCTTTTTCACACCCAGATCAAGCGTGGAGATACCCTCCTTTTGGCTGAGAGCGCCCTGGCGCGCAGGGTATCGACCAAGTCGTGGACGGCGCTTTTGGGTCAACAATCCATCGACGTTGTACCCGAGGCACTGAGTCAGAAAGCGCAGACTCGAGACCTATCCGCGCTCATCGTGCGGTTCGGCGCTGAACAGGAGGCGGTCACTCGAAGCGCCGGAGAGCCGCAGGCTAAGCCACTGCCCGCCCAAAGCCCGGTCTTGGATTCCAATGGGCCACCCCCACAACCGACCATCCCCTGGGCGGAGCAGCTTCGCCTCGGGGAGAAAATCGGGGCGCTTGCCGTTGGGATTGGCGCCGTCTTTGGCGCCCTTTGGGCGGGCATGGTGACCCTGCTCAAGGGTATGATGCCGGGTCATACCCCCACACCCCTTGCTCAGGAAGCCAGCGCGGCGGTAACGGGCAAGGAAAAGGGAAAACGACAGCCCGCTCGGCACCGACCGGCCTCGGCCCCGGCCGGTGGGATTTCTCGCAAGACCCTCACAGGGCTGGCCATTGCGATCCCGGTCATCATCGCTCTCGTGGTTCTTGTCGTCTATTTGCAGCGAGGTCAGGCTCAAAAAGCTGAGCTGGACCAGATGCGACAAGAAGCCGTCATCCGCTGGGAGCAGGCGAGCGAGGCCACCGATCCGGCGGTCGCCCGAACCTTGCTTGAGGAAGCCCAGACTTACCTCCAGGACCTGCGAGAGGACCGACCGGGCGACGCCGAGGCCAACGAGCTATGGACCAAGGTGGAGGCCCGCCTGGATGCCATCAATCAGGTCCGACGCATCAACTGGATCGCCCCTCTCACCACCTATCCTTCGGGCGCCAAACTCACCCGCGTGGTGGTCGAGGGCACCCATGTGTTTGTCATGGATCAGCGAGCGGGCACCGTATACCACCACCAGATGGACGATTATCAGAAATCGCTCAGGGAAGAAACCAAAGATACCATTCTGGTGAAAAAGGGAGAGGAGATTGGAGGCATTTTGGTCAACGATCTGATCGACATGACCTGGATGCCTGTGGGAGCCGAGCGACAAAAAGCCGATCTGCTGATTCTGGAAAGCAATGGGGCTCTCATCGAATACGACCCAGCTACTGGAACGCGCACCCTACGACCCGTGGCCAGCTCCGATCAGTGGCAATACCCCACCCACGTGGGCAGCTACTTTGGCCGTTTCTACCTGTTGGATCCCACCGCCAACAAAATCTGGCGCTATTCTCCGGTGGCCAATGGCTATTCAGCCCCGCCCGACGAGTGGCTTCAGAACCCAGTCGATCTCACCGGCGTCGTCGACATGGCCATTGGCAATAGCATCTACCTGGCCTACACCGACGGCAAGATCCGCAAACTCACCCTGGGCCTGCCCGACACCTTTGACATCAGCGATTGGGACAGCCCGCCCCAAAACCCGGGCGCCATTTTCACCCGCCCGCCCGAGGCGACCCGCTGGGTCTATCTGGCCGATCGGGGCAACCAACGCATCGTCCGCTGCAGCAAAGAGGGGCAATTTGACCGGCAGTACAAACTGGCGGAGACGGCCTTGGAAGATGGCAAAGACCCCATGGGGCAGATCACCAGTCTCTTTATCGACGAGATATCGAGCCACGCCTATTTCCTGAGTGGGCAAACCCTGTACCTCGCCATCCTGCCGAACTAGGCGCCTGGGCGCGATGCGCCCAGGCGCGCTCTATCCACCCCGCATGGTTCCATCCCAGGCGCCATGCCCGCGGGCACACCCCTGGCAGGCCCCATTTGTGGGGAAGCCGCCAGGGCTGTCCCTACCAAAAATCCAGGCGCGGGTGATGTGGAATTTGGCGCAGTGAGGTCAACGGCGTGGGTTATCACACGGGCACCCGATAATCGGGCATTGGAGACCGGCTCACCCACAGACGCCTGTGGGTAAGGCGTACGTCAAGGGAGAAAACAGGGCCAGAGCCGTACCAAGTAGTTCTTGCGCCACTCGAACCGAAAAGGTCTGAGTTGGGAGTAGATACAAACTGCACGATGGCCGCGGCACAGTGCTGATCTGCGCTCGCGGCCATCGTTTTGCTTGGAGAAACAAACCCTCTGTCGGGTCTATCCCTACAACCCTGCTCGTTCGATCAGGTATAGGAGCAACACAATCAGAACGGACAGCGGCGCGATGACGGCCCAATCGCTGACCTTGAAAAGGCGGGGCAGCGTCAGGTTGCCGAAAAACCCCGCTTTCAGGAGGCCATCCTTGACCCGGGGATAGACTGCCGCAAACAGTCCGGACCCGAAAAGGATGCCGATCAAGCCGCCCACCGTCGCATCCAGATAGCCATTGCCAATGGCGCCGGCGATCGTGCCGGGGCAATAGCCCAGCAGGGCAAAGCCCAGGCCCATGCCATAGGAGACCCGGGCTACGGGGATAATGGTCTTGTC
>CAYVLO010000445.1:0-3087 GCA_964452125.1 uncultured Anaerolineaceae bacterium
AATATCAGTCGTCGAAGTTTTCTCAAGCAGGCCGCCATCGCAGGCGGGGTTCTGATTGCTGGCGGCGCCGGATTCCGCCAGGTGTATAACCACCGGGGCCGAGATCTGCAACCGGACCGGGCCCGAACCTACCTCGATGGTGTTCAGCCGGCCCCCGATCCCGGCTCCTTGCCCAACATCATCCTCATTCTGGCCGACGACCTGGGTCACGGCGACCTGGACGCGCCGGCGGTCGACACGCCCCACATGGAGCGCATGGCGGCCGAGGGCACTTGCCTGACCAGTTTTTACGCCTCGGCATCGGTGTGCACCCCGTCTCGGGCCGGGCTGCTGACCGGTCGCTACCCCGTTCGAACGCTGATGACCAACCCCCTCTTTCCGCCCCGCGATCCCATGAACCTCGTCATGGATGTTCTGGGCCGCTACTCGTACAGCGTGACCGGCATACCCGAGGACGAAGTGCTTCTGCCAGAGGTGCTTCAGCGCCGGGGATACCGAACCGGTCTCGTGGGCAAATGGCACCTGGGCAGCAGGCCCGGTTACCTGCCCAACGACCGGGGGCTCGACTCGTTCTATGGGGCGCTGTGGAGCAACGACGACCAGCCGTACGCCATCTACCGCGACGGCCAGGTGGCCATCCCGGCGCCGGCCGATCAGAACACCCTGACTCAAAACTTGACCCGCGAGGCGCTGTCCTTTATCCGCACCCACCGCGACGTGCCCTTTTTCCTGTACCTGGCCCACGTCATGCCCCACGAGCCGATCCACGCCTCCGACGGCTTTCGGGGCCGGTCGAGGGCCGGGCTGTATGGCGATGCCGTCAACGAAATCGATTGGAGCGTGGGCCAGATCCTCGATACCCTCGACGCGCTGGGCTTGACGGACAAGACGCTCGTAGTAGTGAGCAGTGACAATGGCCCCTGGTGGCAGGGCAATCCCGGATCGGCTCGCGGCCGAAAATTGCACATCTTTGAAGGGGGCTTTCGCGTGCCCTTCCTTGCCCGATGGCCGGGCGTCATCCCTGCTGGCGCCACCACGTCAGCAGCCGCCAGTAACCTGGATCTATTCCCCACCTGCCTCCAGCTCGCCGGGGTCCCGCTGCCCCAGGACCGCATCATCGACGGGCGAGACCTGCTGCCCCTCTTGACGGGCACGTCGGCGTCGCCCCACGACGTACTGCTGTTCTATGACACGCGGAACCTGGTAGGTCTGCGCCAGCAGGAATGGAAATACTACCGGCGCTACACCACCGACAATGCCGCCTATTGGCCCTTGCGGCAGGGTCCGCTCCTCTTTAACCTCCACACGGACCCCTCCGAATCGTACAGCCTGATCGAATCGGAACCCGCTCTGGCAGCCGAGCTGGCAGCGCGGCTGGAGGCAGCCGACGCCGCCATGACCGCCAACCTCCGCGGCTGGCTGTGAATGTCAGGCGGCCGCCATCGCGATGGCTGGATAGGCCAAGTCGTTCGATCTGCTCAGTACTTGGCACAGCTTCACGACATCCAGCCAACAGATCGGGCAGTTGAGTGCCTGAGGAGCACGACTAATGCGAGATCGCAGAGCCCGAATTTTCAATCTCACGACAAAGGAACCCCAAAAATGAACATCAGTGAGGAACTGCGCAAAAAACTGCTCATTCTACAAAAGGACGAGATCACCGAATATCACATCTACCAAAAATTGGCCCAAAAGGTCAAACACCCTGAAAATCGGCGCGTACTGGAGAGCATCGCCGAGGACGAACTCCGCCACCACCACACCTGGCGTGAATATACCCAGCAAGAGGTGCGCCCCGACCCATGGCAGATCCGGAAATACTACTGGATCAGTCGCATCTTGGGCTTTACCTTTGGCGTCAAACTGATGGAACGGGGAGAGGAAAGCGCCCAGGGCATCTACGATCAACTGCGAGGGGTGCTGCCCGAAGCAGAGACCGTCATGCGGGAGGAGAACCACCACGAGGCGGCGTTGCTCGAACTGCTGGACGAAGAAAAGCTGCGCTACACCGGCTCGATGGTACTGGGCCTGAGCGATGCCCTGGTCGAACTGACCGGCGCCCTGGCCGGGCTGACCCTGGCATTGCAGGACACACAGCTCATTGCCCTCACCGGTTCGATCACCGGTATCGCCGCCGCCTTGTCGATGGGGGCCTCCGAGTACCTGTCCACTAGAGCCGAGACGACCACCAAGAATCCGATCAAGGCCTCGGTGTACACCGGCGGGGCCTACCTGATCACCGTGGTGCTCCTCATCCTGCCCTACCTGTTTCTCACCAACTACTACCTGTGCCTGGCGTGCACACTCACCGCGGCCCTCTTGATTATCGCCTTCTTCAACTACTATATCTCGGTAGCCAAGGACGAACCGTTCAAAAAGCGGTTCCTGGAGATGGCCGGCCTCAGCCTCGCCGTGGCCACCTTCAGCTTCTTTATCGGCTACCTGATGCGCACCTTCTTTGGCATCGAGATTTAGGAGGGGGAGACTCACCATGCAAAATCGATACCGCCACCGCGAGCAGGTCGCAGCCTTTCTCCAAGAACAGGTAGGCGGCCCTTCACTGCCTCGACATTCTCCTGCCGCGCATCGGCAGCTTTGACCGATTCCATGCCGACCGCTTTGCCGACGATCTGGTCGATTTCCGAGCGGTGGTAGCCGGCCGTGAGAATCCCCAAGGGTATGGCGCGGCGGAATCTTCTCCTTCCGTTATGTGAAGTCAATCCCCTGTCCAAGGCCACCGAAACCTTCGGCTTGTAGGGGCGGCCCCACCCTGCGCGCCCCTCGGCAGAGGCTTGACAACTCTCTGCTCGCGTCCCCGTCTCGGACACGCTCAAGAACCAAAAAGGCAACGCCCCCGTTGTGCCACGGCCCCGCGCCCCTCTGGGTTCTGTATCTCTTTCGGTGGGAATTGGGGCTCTAGCTGTTCCGTCAACGCAAGAAGTTCAACAAGTGCAAGAATTGTCCCTCACCCACGTTCAGGCAAGGCTGCCACGCCTCTTTTAGGCTTGTAGTGACGATGGGAGGCCCTTTTGCAGTCCTACCATCCGTGCAACGCACTAATTTCGGGGGGCTCCGGGGCCGCCCGTC
>CAYVLO010000446.1:0-3082 GCA_964452125.1 uncultured Anaerolineaceae bacterium
CTGACCACCAGTCCCTGCCACAGGCCGCCCCGCGTGCCGATCTGGATCGCCAGGAACAGGCTGCCGCCCAGGAGCAGTATCCCAGCGGCCAATTTGAATGCCTGTCTCCAACCGACGCAAAGGATCAGGTAGGCGCCGGCCGCCAGTGGCGCAAAGAGAAAGGACTGCTTGGCATACAGGCCCGCGACAAAGAGCAGGACGGCCACCCACAGCAGGCGGGCTTTGACTGGTCTTCCGGTCTTTGTGGGGGGAAAGGCAAGGCCCACCAGGGTAAGGCCGCCCAGCGACAGCGCCAGTCCCACGAGGTCGACCCGGAAGAGGGGCGCCCAATGGTAGATGTAGGGCGAGCCCACAAAGAACAGGGCGGCCGCCAGGGCGGGAAGCCACCGCTCCCCGGCCCGCTGCACCCAGGCCACCAGGAGGGTCGCCAGCGCGGCAATCGCCAGCAGGGTCCATATCCGTCCAGCGGCGTAAGTCACGCCCAGGGTGGGCGTCAGCGCCAGCGCCAGGGCCATGGACAGTGGGGGGTAGTTGGCCGTGACAAAGGGATACTGGCCGATGGGGCCATAGATGGGCCGTCCGTGGGCCCATTCGTTGACAAAGTGAAGCAAGAGTCCCTCGCCATAGTCGAGTTGGTAAGGGAAAACGAGGCCGCGGAAGGCCAGCCAGAGCGTCAGGCCCGCCAGGTAGCCCAGCACGGCGAGGGCCATGGCCCAGGGAATCCATGCCGCCCAACGCTTTCTATTCGATTGGGGAACCTTTGCGTTTGCCATGGTTTGCTCAGTTCTCGCCCTGCTGACCCGTCCATTATACCTTGCTCTGGAGGAAATCGGAAATCGGCCAGAGAGCGGTGGTGTATCCACATTGGCGGGGAATTGTCTCTACAAGGCGCCGGGACTTGCGTTATCCATGTTCACGTGCCTCTCGATAACTTGCATGTTTGACAGCCTCTTGCTTGATGTGTATAATTGCTGATGAGAGCCATCGGCATGAGATATCCACTCCATTCGGCCAACGAGAGCGTAGGAGATGCTTATAATGGACTCTGTATCCGAACCGCTGGGTACGTATTTTGCCAGCCTCACACAATCGGCTGTGCTGCAGGGCGATGCCGCAGTCGTCCTGAAAAACTTGCCTGACGGTTTTTTTCAGTGCTGTGTCACCTCACCGCCCTACTGGGGACTGAGAGACTACGAAGCCGAGAATCAAATAGGCGCAGAGGATGATCCACGCCAATATATTGAGCACCTTGTCGTCGTCTTTGAGCAGGTTCACCGAGTGCTTGCGGAGGACGGAACTTTGTGGTTAAACATCGGCGACTCTTACACGAGCGGTAACCGCGAGTACCGTGCACCAGACAAAAAGAACCCTGTTCGAGCTATGGGTTATCGCGCCCCGACTCCGGCTGGTCTAAAGCCCAAGGATTTGGTGGGTATTCCCTGGCGTCTTGCCTTTGCCCTTCAGGAGGCAGGTTGGTATCTACGCAGTGACATCATCTGGGAGAAACCTAACTGCATGCCCGAAAGCGTTCGCGATAGGCCCACCCGTGCCCACGAGTACGTTTTCCTCCTCTCCAAGTCACTCAAGTACTTCTATAACTATGAGGCCGCGCGAGGACCGAATGGTCGGAACCGACGGACAGTGTGGTCTATCCCTACGGAGCCTTTTCGAGGGGCTCACTTTGCGACTTTCCCGCCAAGATTGGTCGAAAATTGTGTTCTGCCCTCGACCAACCCCGGCGACTGGGTACTCGATCCGTTTTTCGGAGCAGGCACGGTCGGTGTTGTGTGTAAGGAGCACAACCGGCATTATGTCGGCGTTGAGCTAAACCCCGACTATGTACACATGGCAGTCAAGCGCATTGAGAGTACACAACCCAGTCTCTTTGCTTATGCTAAGGGGGTTGCGAGATGAGTTCATTTCTCACCCCTGAACCAGATCTTCAGATTGAATTCTTTCACCGGTTTGAGGCGATCCGTACGAGTTTGCTGCTGGATGCGTTATTATCTACCGTCTCAACCCTCGAGATCTCGCAGATCGACCACGAACTGGCTGACTTGGTCCCCCCTTGCGCCCTGCGGGAAGTAGCAGGTTGGGGTCTGCGCGGCGAGATCCTGTTCGCCGTACCATGCGTTCTTGAGAGCAACCCGGCGCTGCTGGGTTATTATCGATTGTTACTTGGATTTTCCCAAAAGCAGTTTTATGGAGACCGATATGGCCTTCGCCCGTTCAAGAAAATGAAAGATGCAGGTGAGCTTTCTCAGGTCAATCGAATTGGTTTGAGAGAGCTTTGCCAGATGCTGTGCGAGAGCGCGGAACTTCTCCTCAAGGGAACGGGCGAACTGTCGCGACAGGCAGTGGATGAGCTTACACTCTTGACATTGGGGCCGCAGCTTCGCGGGGGCGCCCTGAACCGCATGGGAAACCGAGCCACGCGACGGGTATTTGATCAACTCCCTTGCTGAGAATGCTATCGTCACCAGTAGCCAGCGCGCGATCGAGATTCGGAACGCTGCTGAGCGGCCGGTGAGAGTCGAGTTCGCCTCGGATCCGGATATCTGCATCCGAGAGGAATTGCCCTCGGGAAGATTCCGCAATTTGGTGGCTATCGAGATCAAGGGAGGGCGTGACTATTCCAATGTGCACAATCGCATAGGAGAGGCAGAGAAAAGTCATCAGAAGGCCCGCGAAAACGGCTATGTCGAGTGTTGGACTATCGTAGGCGTTCGCGATCTGGATCTCAATTTGGCCCAGCGAGAATCACCGACCACAGATCGCTTCTATCACCTGGATCGGATTATGGATCAGTCGACTGGGGAATTCGAGGATTTCCGTGAGAACTTGCTTTCACGTGTTGGGATCAGCGCCTGATTGCGCCTTCAAACTGCAAGCTCTCACTCTCGCTGGTGCGGGTTTTTGAGTGCGCCCTTTATTGGCTATACTCGTGTGAAGTTCATCGGTGGGGTACACTGGAAGTGGTGAGCAGTTACTTTCTAGGCTAATCCTGTCGGACATTCGCCAATGCAGGTTGCTCCAACTCACCCCCCAAAAAATAATACCCAATAGCTAAACGGCGCACGCC
>CAYVLO010000447.1:0-3074 GCA_964452125.1 uncultured Anaerolineaceae bacterium
CTTGCAAGGGAGTCAACCCTCGACCCAGCTCGTCCTGCCTGGCGCTGAGCGTGGGTAGAGGTCGGGGTATGGCCGTCGAGACTGGGGAGGATGTGGGATTGGGCGTCGGCGATCCGCAGGCAGCGCCAAGTAAAAAACCCGCAGCCAGGGCGCCCACCCCTTTCAAAAACCTTCGTCGCGATAGATACACATGCTCGGGCGTGATCTCGGAAGATCGGACCTTTTCCATAGCGTTTCCCATCCTGTGAATGCCTTTGTGCCCGTATGATACACCGGGCACGAACAAACTAAGGATATCACAGTTTCTCGGGATGGCTGTGGTCTTGCTCACAAAACCGAGGAGGGGGCGTTGCGCAGGCCAGAGAGTGTAAGGCGACGGTTGCCCTCAAGTGTCAGGGCAACCACTCGAGCGCCGCGGACAGATCCTCGCCCATCTTGCGTTAGTCTTGACGAAAAAAGGGCTTAAGACGCCGCGCGCAATCTTGAACCGCTAGCCCAGGGACCCGGCCGTGGTTCCGTCCAGGATCTCACGCACCTTGTGGAGAAGGGATTCCAAGGTGAGAGGTTTGGACAAAATGGTCACTCCCCTATCCAAAACATCGCGCTGGAGAACCACATTATCGGTATAGCCCGACATGTAGAGCACCCGGGTTTCGGGGTGGTGGATGCCAAGTTTCTCGGCCAGATCCCGCCCATTCATGCGCGGCATGACCACATCGGTGAGCAAGAGGTCAATCGGCCCCTCGTGCTGCCGCGCCAGTTCCAAAGCGTGCAGGCCGTCGTTGGCCGCTAACACCTGATACCCATGGTCCTGGAGGATCTCTTGAGCCAGACCCCGTACGATCGGCTCATCTTCGGCCACCAGGATGGTCTCTTTTCCCTGTACTCGCCGGGGAGAGTTCCAACGATGGAAAGGGTCCACACGCGCGGCCTGTTCTGGGCAACGAGGCAGATACACCCGGAAGGTTGACCCCAACCCCTTTTCGCTCTGGATGCGGATGTGCCCTCGGTTTTGCTTGACGATGCCATAAATGGTGGCCAATCCCAAGCCTGTGCCCCGTCCCTTTTGTCCGGTCGTGAAAAAGGGCTCAAAGAGATGATTTTTGACTTCCTCATCCATGCCAATGCCCGTGTCGCTGACCACGAGCATGACGTGAGGTCCCGGCGAGGCATCGACCTGGGAATCAGCATACTCCTTGTCGAGGACCACGTTGGCCGTCTCAATGGTGAGCGTTCCCCCCTCGCTCATGGCGTTGCGCCCATTGAGGACGAGGTTGACGAGGACCTGGTGCATCTGGGTAGAGTCGGCTTTGATCGCCCATAGATCAGAGGCAAGGCGGCAGACCAACTCGATCGATTCACCCAACACGCGGCGGAGCATGGGCTCCAATTGCTCGATGATACGGTTGAGGTTAAGAGGCGCGGCTTCGATGACCTCCTTGCGGCTAAAACTAAGCAGCCGACCGGTGAGATCAGTGGCCCGGTCCAGAGCTGTGCTGAGGTGCTGAAGGTTTTCCCACAGGGGATCGTTCTGTGCGATTCTGCGTTCCATCAACTGGCTGCTCACCCGCATGATAGTCAGCAGGTTGTTGAAATCATGGGCCACTCCGCCAGCCATCTGGCCCAAAGCCTCCATCTTTTGGGCCTGGCGCAATTGCTCTTCCAGGCTACGCTGGCGTTCCCGCAAGCGAATCCGCGTGAGGGCATTGGACGCCTGTTCTGCAACACGCCAGGCCAGACGCAGTTCATCGGCCGAGATCTCGCGTGGTGGATCAGCAGCCACAATGATCCCCACCGTTTGGTTGTCCACGACCAGGGGCACAATGAGCAAGGAATTGAGAGAGGGCCCCATCAAATGCTGAACAGCACGCAGCCGCTCATCGGTGCGCGCGTTTTCAATGATCATGGGGGTTTGATAGCGCAACACCGGCTCGACGGCAGCCACATCCTCCACGGAGATCTTGGTGCCCACCGCTGAAGGACTGGAGACATCCGAGTATTCGGCTACAACCGATGCTATCGTGCGCGTGTCGTCCAGCAGGGCCGCGGCCGCGTAGGGGCATCCAAGGGCCTGGGCCAGCTCGCGACTCATGGCCCCGAGCATCGGTTCCAGTTGTTCGTGCGCAGCCGACTCGGCGATAACGCGGTTCAAAAGGGCCAGTTCCTGATTACGGCGGTGCAGTTCCTCTTCTTTTTGACTCCGTTCATAGATCTCGCGTTGCGCCTGTTCAAAGAGGCGGGCATTTTGCAGGGCGATGGCCGCTTGTTGGGCCACATTGCAGCACAACCGGATCTCTTCATCGGTGAACACCCGCTGGGTCCGCTCCTCCCAAATCTCGGCATAGCCGGTGACTTGACCTTTGAACCACATCGGAGCGAAGAGAATCGTCTTGCCCTGAGAGGAAGGGGGCAGTTGTTGCGGCCCTGCAGAGGCCTGGTCACGACCCACCTCTCGGATGTACACACGGTTGGTCTGCATGGCCTCGATAAAGGCGGCATCCTGCTCACTGTGTGTGATGCCAAGCTCTCGACTCCGCTCCTCAGCAGATGCGTGCCCGGTGACGTACTGGGCCAGGGCTGTGGACTGGGCTGTATCGGGGTCGTAACTACAGATCACGGCGCTCGTGGCATCCACCAACAGGGTCATCTGCTCAGCGATGCGCGTCAATACCGTCTCCAGGTCAAGGGTCGACAGAATCGCAGCGCTGGCTTTGGCCAGGGCAATCTGTTCCTGGACGCGGCGCTGGGTTTCGGTATGCAGCCTCGCATTTTCCAGGGCAGCAGCAGCCTGGTTGGCCAACGCCTCACACAGACGGATGTCCGTTGGGTCAAACGATCGCTCGCGCTGGGTGTCCATCAGTTCGATCTGGCCCACCGCCCTCCTGCGGACCACCATGGGTACAATGAGGAGCGATTGCACATCCAGCCGTTTCATGCGCTTTAGAAGCTCGGAATCTGCATCCGGGTCGCTCCTGCGCACGTTTACCGATTGGCGTTCGTTCAGAACACGGTGCAAGAGCGAATTTCCGGCTACCTTCCGCACGGTACCCGGAGGCTCTACGACAGAAAGGGGA
>CAYVLO010000448.1:0-3072 GCA_964452125.1 uncultured Anaerolineaceae bacterium
TCTAGCTGCAGCAAGTTCTTCACCCATGTTCTCAGTGTCGGCAGCAAACGCGGAGATCAGTCGCCGGGGATGCTCGCGAAAGGCCCGTACCCGACGGTATACTTCCAGTCGATCTCGAGGCTCTTTGAGGCCATCGACCAGAACTCTCAACCCAAATCGATCCTGAATTTGGGGACGCAACGTGCCCTCCTCGGGATTCATCGACCCCACCAAGATAATCTCTGAGGGATAAATCGCCGAAAACGGACCACGCCGCACCGTCACCCGGCGTTGAGCGGCTGCATCCAGAATGGCATCGGTGATCGAATCATCCAGCAGATTTACCTCGTCAATGTACAGCATGTTGCGGTGGGCGTAAGCCAAAAGGCCCCGCTCCAGTCGCACTTTTTGCTGTTCCACAGCAATTCGCTCATTGATGCCCCCGATGACATCTTCCAGTCGAGCATTGAGCGGCAGTTCAAAGAGACGCAGTCGCTCCAGTACGGTCAAGGGCTCCCCCCGCGCATATTTGGCGGCACATTCGGAGCACAGGGCATCTATACCGCCGGTTTCGGCGGCATCTTCGTCACAGCCATACACGCATCGGCTGCGGCGCACTGGCGGCATCAGATCGACCAAACCGCGCACCGCAGTGGTCTTGCCGGTGCCCCGGGGTCCAATCAGGAGCACACCACCGATCGCTGGATTGATCACGCTGAGAAGCAGTGCGGTTTTCATCTCCACCTGATCGACAATGGCCAGAAAGGGATAGGAGAGAACCTCGCCACTCAGCGGCTCACGGGCCACCGTGCTTTCGAGGATGGCTGTGGCTGTTCCACACCGTAATCTATCCAATAGCATCGAGCGTGTCATGGACTCACTCCGAAACGCGGTAGATTCTCACCGGGGCGAAATGATAGACAGCGATCGTCGGATACCCGGCTACGACAATGGGGGGCGGCTCGGCGGTGAACTCAGCCAGGAGTGTAGCCCCGGTCTCAATGGCCTCCAGTTTGGCGATTCTGTCGGCATAATGCTCTCTCTGTTGCCTCAAAACCTCCCATACCCCATCGCTAACGACAAGGAGAAAGTTCTCCTGTTGGTACCAGTCCAGATCTCTGTTATCGATGCGTAGCAGATCCTCGACCTCATAGCGCGAATAGTCAAAGGGAATGGAATAGTGTTCGATGGCGATCTTGGCGCCCTCCGGTACATGACTCTCCACCCACTCACCTGCGATCTGTCGATGGTCGACACCTGAGATCGTCCAATCAAAGGCAACGCTAGCCCACAGCGGCAGTGCCAGAATCAAAATCACTCCAATCGTAGCCAACCCGTGGGACCCAAGAGGCGCTTTTCTCCACCGATGGGATAACCATGCCGCGGCTCGATCCAGCGCCCATCCTCCCCCCAGGGCCAGGAAGGGCAGGATAGGAATCATATTGCGCTCGAAACGCACGACAAACCGTGACACCATCCAAAAGTAAAGCGCCGGAAAAACAACGATCAGCAGGCCCTTTTTCCAGTCTCGTTTCAAAAGGGCCAATAAGCCAAGCCCGCCCCAGAGTACAAAGATGGCATCGGCCGACGTCAGAAACGCCCGCAGATACCAGCGCCCGTTGCCCTGTCCCTCAAAGCCGGGTTGGGCCGTGCCATAGTGATGCAGCACGAGGGCCAGGCCGTTCAAAAACTCGGGCAGGTTTCCCAGCGCAAAAGGGTTTCCACCGAAAAATCCAACCAAAAAGCCAGCAGGGATCAGCCATAGTCGATCTGTCAGCCAGCCCCATTCTCCCCACGGAGTGACCAGCACATGCGCCAGAAAGGGCAGGATTACGACAAGCGCGCCATTGTATTTCGTCGCCCCGGCCAACCCTGCAAACAGGCCTGCTAAAAAATACCATTTGGCGTTTCGGCGTTCGAAAACCAGTAAGCTGAAAAGAAGCGTCAGCGCCGCCAGAAAGGCCACCATGACGTCGAACGTCGCATAATGGGAGTGGACCACGTGCAAGTAACAACCGCCCATGAGTGCTGCCGCTAGCAGCCCTGCCCTGCGTCCGCCCAGTTGACGACCGATCAGGAACACCACCAACACGGTCAGTGTGCCAATCAGTCCTGTAACCTCGCGGCCTATATGGTAATACTCGGGCAGAGGAAAAGGCGGCACCGCACTCCAGTCCCCTTTCGAGGCCCGGAGCAAAAAGAACACCGCATAAGCTCCTGCCTGCAGATAGGCGTAGAAAGGCGGGTAGTTGAACCTGCCGAGGTTCCACTCCCCTGTCCACAAAATCTGAGCCGCTCGATCTACCAGGGCGTGCTCGTCGGGGTGATAGCGCGTGTACGCGGGCAAACCGAAATCATCACCCCACAACCGCAGCCCAAACGAAACAAGCAACACGCACCCCAGGAGCAGTCCTGGTGCGAACCCCAGAACCTTACTTCGCATAGCATATATTCCCCATTATCGAAAACATGGTGTCGATCGGTTTTCCTTTTCTTACTGACTATGCGAAAGCAGGGTGCAAAGGAGTGCTCTTACTGCTCACTCGCTGTCACCCGCGTCATGGTGTCCCCTTGGCGGATAGCATTCACTACGTCCTGCCCTGCCACCACCTCGCCAAAGACGGTGTGGCGGCCATCTAGATGCGGCTGAGGCGAATGGGTAATAAAAAACTGGCTGCCATTGGTGTTTGGCCCTGCATTCGCCATGGAGATCACGCCCGTCCCGTGTTTGAGCGGATTGCCCACCAGCTCATCCTCGAACCGATAGCCAGGTCCCCCTCGCCCAGTGCCCGTCGGATCGCCGCCTTGGATGACAAAATCGGGGATCACGCGATGAAAGCTTACGCCGTCGTAAAACCCCTCGCCCACCAGGAACACAAAGTTGTTCACGGTCTTGGGCGCGTGCTCGGGATACAGATCCAGCTCAATCACACCCCGCGTCGTCTCCATCTTGACCCGATAGATCTTGTCCGTCTCAATTTTCATCTCTGGGGCCTGAGCCCATTGCTTCTTGTCCATCTCATCTCCTCATGTATGGTTCCACTGAAACAAGCCGTTTCAGCGGGTGAAATGGGTTGTATGTGGTGTGCGCGC
>CAYVLO010000449.1:0-3070 GCA_964452125.1 uncultured Anaerolineaceae bacterium
ATGATCGCCAGGCCCACCTGGTGAATCTCCGTTAGTCCAAATGCGTTTGCCCTGAACCCCTCGGCCCGAACTGTTGCTTGATTTTCGAAAACCAGCTATAATGACGACGAACCGAGTCCAGAATCCGGGTGTCTCGACTGAGGCATCGAGCTTTTGGCGTTACGACGTTCTCGGCAGGCCTGGGACTGCCTGTAGGCATAGGAGGTGGAACATGGCAATGAGCGAACGGGTGGCCTCCCTCCGGCGAGAGAGCTTGGAGGCCCTACCTACGATCTCGACCGAGCGGGCCGAACTGATGACCGAGTTTTACCGCCGGGAAACCGGCTTAATGTCGGCCCCGGTGCGGCGGGCGCGGTCGCTCCTGTTCCTGATGGAGCACAAGACCCTGTACCTGGGCGAGGGAGAACTGATCGTGGGCGAAAAGGGGCCCGCGCCCAAGGCCACTCCTACGTATCCCGAACTGTGCTGCCACAGCCTGCAAGACCTGGATATCCTCCATACCCGCGACAAGGTGCGCTTTGAGGTCAGCCCCCAGGCGCGCCAGATCTATGCCGAACAGATCATCCCTTTTTGGCGGGGTCGCTCCATGCGCGAGCTGATCTTTCAAGAGATGGCTCCCGAGTGGCGGGCTGCCTACGAGGCCGGAGTCTTTACCGAGTTCATGGAGCAGCGGTCGCCGGGCCATACCGTTCTCGACGACAAGATCTATCGCCGTGGCCTGCGCGATATGCAGGCGGACATCGACCGCCACCTGGCGAGCCTCGACTATCTGCATGACCCTGAAGCCTATGCCAAAGGCGAACAACTCAAAGCCATGCACATGGCGGCCGAGGCTGTGATCCGCTTTGCCCAGCGCCACGCCGAGCGTGCGGCCGAACTGGCTGCCCATGAACCCGATCCTCAGAGAAAACAAGAGCTTCAGCGAATCGCCGAGGTCTGTACGCGAGTTCCGGCCCACGCCCCGCGGGACTTTTGGGAGGCCCTCCAGGCCTATTGGTTCGTGCATTTGGGCGTCACCAGCGAGTTGAATCCCTGGGATGCCTTTTGCCCAGGACATCTGGATCAGCACCTGGCTCCTTTTTATCAACAGGGTCTGGCCGATGGAAGCCTGACACGGGAGATGGCAGAGGAGCTGCTCCAGTGTCTGTGGATCAAGTTCAACAACCAGCCCGCCCCGCCCAAAGTGGGCGTGACGGCAGCCGAAAGCAGCACCTACACCGACTTTGCCCAGATCAACACCGGAGGGCTCTGGCCTGATGGTTCGGATGCGGTCAGCGACGTGACCTATCTGATCCTGGACGTCATCGAGGAGATGCGCCTGTTGCAGCCCAGTTCGTCGGTGCAGGTGAGCAAAAAGAGCCCAGACCCGTTTGTCAAACGGGCGGCGCGCATCATCCGCACCGGCTTTGGCCAGCCGTCGGTCTTTAATGCCGACCTGATCGTGCAAGAGCTGGTGCGCATGGGCAAATCGATCACCGATGCCCGCCAGGGTGGTTCCAGTGGCTGTGTGGAGGTGGGGGCCTTTGGCAAGGAGAACTATAACCTGACGGGCTATTTCAATATGCCCAAGGTGATCGAGTTGACCTTGCATAATGGCGTCGATCCCCGCAGCGGTCAGCGGCTGGGGCCCGAAACAGGTGAGCCAACCTCGTTCTCCAGCTTTGAGGCCTTTTTCGCCGCGTACGAACAGCAGTTGCGGCACCTGATCGACGTCAAAATGGCCGGCAACCATGTTATCGAGCGGCTGTATGCCACCTATATGCCGGCCCCGTTCCTGTCGCTGTTGATCGACGATTGCATGGCCCCGGGCAAAGACTACCACGACGGCGGGGCGCGCTACAACACGAGCTACATTCAGGGGGTGGGCCTGGGTACTGCCACCGACGCCATGAGCGCCCTCAAGACCCACGTCTTTGAACAACGTACCCTGACCATGGAGCGACTGCTGGCGGCGCTGGAGGCCGACTTTGAAGGCTATGAGCGAGAGCGCCAGCTTTTGTTGAATCGCACGCCCCGGTTTGGCAATGACGACGACAGGGCCGATGGGATCATGGTTTCCCTGTTCGATGCCTATTTCCATGCCATCGAGGGGCGCCCCAATACCCGGGGCGGCGCCTACCACGTCAATCTGTTGCCCACCACCTGCCACATCTACTTTGGCTCGGTGATCGGCGCCACGCCGGATGGGCGCGAGGCCGGAAAGCCGCTGTCGGAGGGGGTGTCGCCCGTGCAAGGGGCCGACCGCAACGGGCCGACGGCCGTTCTCAAGTCGGTGGCCAAGATGGATCACGCGCGCACCGGGGGCACCCTTTTGAACCAGAAATTCACGCCTCAGATCCTGGCTGGTGACGAGGGGTTGAGCAAGCTGGTGTCGCTGATCCGAACCTACTTTCAGTTGGACGGGCACCATATCCAGTTCAATGTCGTCGATGCCGAGACGCTCCGCGCGGCCCAGCGCACTCCCGATCTATATCGAGATCTGATTGTGCGCGTCGCCGGCTACAGCGACTATTTCTGCGATCTGGGCACCGCCCTGCAGGATGAGATCATTGCCCGTACGGAGCATACGTTGTTCTGAAGCGGTGTCGCAAATCAGCTATGGGGGCGATGTCCCTGAGCTTGAACAGGCAGGATACGCGCCGCAGTTCCGCTTTCACTGCAATGGACAAGGAACCTGGAGGCAAAATTGTCAAAGGCAGAAATCGTATCAGGAGTCTGTGGCTTTTCTGCCACAGTCGAGGCTCGGATGGAGGGCAGGCGTTGTGTGCTGGACATCCAGAGTGATTGCCAGGCGATCCAGAACCTGGCAGAGGAGCTCACCGAGGTCGAACCCTTCCAGGAGATTTCGTTCCGGGGTGAAGGCCCTCGCACGCTGGCTTTGGGCGCCAAACATTGCTACCACCCGGCCTGCCCGGTGCCCGTGGGGATTATCAAGGCCATCGAGGTGGCGGCGGGTTTGGCTCTGCCCAAAGAGGCCCGCATCGATATTTCCAAAGACTGATGCCCCCTACCTTTCGCTAGCAGCTTGTCGGAGAGAAAACCACCGAGGCAAAACGCCGTCTATTTTGTC
>CAYVLO010000450.1:0-3069 GCA_964452125.1 uncultured Anaerolineaceae bacterium
TTCCCACAGAACCCGGGCCAGGGCGGCGGATGGTCTGCGGACACAGGCTGTGGGGTGCGCAACTCCCACCGGGAATGCCTCGCCCCTACGCTGGGGACTGGTTTTGCAAAATCCGTGGGGAAAATGCTGTCAAAACCAGAACATATGTGCTATAATAGAGGCCGGATTGGACGAGGACCGCATAGGGGGAGGGTTCATGGCCAAAGGTGCGCGGCTGCCTGACTCGATCACAGTGCCCATCGATCTGCTCTTCGCCCAGGGGATCGGCGACGGGCCGCTGGTGACCCTGCTGAGGCTCATGGCCCTGGGTTCGCCGGGCGGATCGACGCCGAGCTTGCCCCCTGACCAGTTGGCCAAGGCGGTGGGCCGGTCGCGGACCACGCTGTATCGCCATCTGCGGCTCCTGGCAAGCCTGCCTGCCCAGGAACAGTCACAGGGGCAGGGTAGGGTGGAGGTGCGCGTCCAGAGCGATGGACTCGCGGTGCGACCGGTCGGGGGCGACGCGGGCAGCGGCGGCAGCGCGGCGGAGCAGCCTGCCGAGGCCCGACCCCCGGTGGAGGCCCGTCCCTGGGGGGCGGATCCCGATCCGGCCTATGCCGAGCGACACCGGGCCCTGGCCCACATCGGCATTGTCGAACCCAAGCTCTCGTTTCTCGCCCGGCTCGATCTGGACCTGGCCTGGATCGAGGGCTGGGCGCACTGGTTGCAGGCTCAGGGACGGCACTTTCGCAATCCCCAGGGCTATGTTATCCGGCGGCTGGAATCGCGCCAGGCGCCGCCGGCCCAATACCTCCGCGTTGCCGCCGATCCCTGGGCCGACTGGGGACCGCCCGAGGCCGAGGCCTCTGACGAGGCCTCTGGCGAGGATCTGGAAGAGACCGGGGGCCCGGAGCCGGAGGTGGTGGAGGGCGCCGCGGCAGATCCTGCCGAAGAAGCCCTCGCTATCTGGCGGGCCTGGCTCAAAACGGCGCAGGCGGTGGTGGGGGCCGGGACCTTTGGGCGGTACGTGGCTGGGGCCTCGGTGATGGAGGCGGGCCCCGATCGCCTGGTGATCGGCGCCGTCGACGAGGCCGCCGTCCGCTGGCTGGAGCAATTTGCCGGCGATTCGCTGCGCCGCGCCTGGCGCGAGGGCACCGGTCGCCCGGGAGACGTGGCCTTTGTTGTCCGGCCCCTATCTTGAAATCGCCCTTGCTCACCATTGGGACCAAGACCCCATCGCTCTGCGATGAGACCCCACAGAGGCCCCCTATCTCTGCGAGACTGCACAGGGGCCTCCCATCTCATTTACGAGACCGTACCGCGATCTTGCGTCCAAAAGTGGGACGAAGGCCCTTCGGTGCCGAAAATGGCCCAGGGCGAGGGCTCGCTGTGCCAAAGATGGTACAAAAGGGTCCTGCTGCGTGCCAATCCTGAGACGGCAACAAGATCAAGATCTTGGTTGTTGTTGTTGGGATCCATATGGCCAATCAAAAGAGGAACAACAACAACAGATCCAGACTCCCTGCCTTTGCAGGGACACGCCCAGCCATTCTCGTTTTGGCAGTTCGCGGGTACAACTCTGCCCATTTGCTCGGCCCGGATCGCCAGATCCGGGCCGAACAAAAAGCTACTCGCAGACCTCCGAGTTCTTGGAGAACTCGGAGGTCTTGGCGCCTTCTCGCCCTGTCCGCCGCGCGAGCTACCGGGGGCGGCGTGGGTTCGCGCGGGCCATACCGAGAATTGCTGGGGACACGCCATGGACGTTTGACACAGCCTCCTGCCAGTGCTATAATCATCGCGTTGCTGGCTGGGAGGAGACACCGTTGGAATACAAAGACTATTATCAGATCCTGGGCGTGCCGCGCTCGGCAACCGACAAGGAGATCAAGCGGGCCTATCGGCGCCTGGCGCGGGATTGCCACCCCGACCGCCATCCGGGCGACGCCAAGGCCGAGGAGCGATTCAAAGAGATCAACGAGGCCCACGAGGTGCTGGGCGACGCCGAAAAGCGCGGCAAATACGACCGGCTGGGCGCCCAATGGCAGCAATGGCAGCACATGGGCGGCGATCCCCAGGGGTTTGATTTCAGCCAGTGGTTTGGCGGCGGCGCGGGCCGTGGGCCAGGCCGTGGCACGCGCACCTATCCCTATGGTGGGTTTGGCGGACAGGAGGGCTTTTCCGACTTTTTCGAGTCGATCTTTGGCGCAGCGAGCGGCAACGGCCCCGGGGTCTGGTCGGGACCCTACGGTGGCCCCCGCTCGAGCCCCCAACCGCGAACCCAGCGCGGGCAGGATTATGAACAGCCGGTCGAGCTGACGCTGGAGGAAGCCTTTCACGGCACACGGCGGGTGTTGCAGGTGCAGGGCAACCGCCTGGAGGTCCGCATCCCGCCCGGTGTGCGGACCGGCTCGCGGGTTCGCGTGTCGGGCCAGGGCGGCCTGGGCGTGCAGGGCGGGCCAGCGGGCGACATCTACTTGCGCGTCAACGTGCAGGCCCATCCCACCTTGGAACGGCAGGGGGACGACCTGTCCTGCGAGCTGCCGGTCGATCTGTACACGGCCATGCTGGGCGGCGAGGTGCGCGTCGAAACGCTGTCGGGCGCTGTGAAGCTGAACATCCCGCCCGAAACCCAGTCGGGGCGGGTCTTTCGGCTCCGGGGCCGGGGGATGCCGCTGTTGCACGATCCCAATCGGCGCGGGGACCTTTTGGCCAAAGTGCGGGTGACGGTGCCGCTGGGCCTGAGTTTGGAAGAAAAAGAGCTGTTCCGCCAGTTGGCCCGGCTGCGGCCCGGCTCCAAGCCTTCGCCGGGGGGCGACACGTAGGGGGCTGTCCCAAAAGCAAGAAATCGGCCCGTTTCGCAGAGGGAAACATCTCCATATTGCTGATTTCACCCAGTATTTGAGAGCCACCAGATGCATGGGGGATACTTTTGGGACAGCCTCCGTACAAATTCGCGGCAACCCCTGCATAGGCGGGCATCCATGCTCTTCCGCTTGCGCCTGCCTGCGCAGGCAGCCGGAGGCGCGGATTTCCTCCACGGCTGTTGCATTGTCCCTTGACATGTCTGAAAAGACATGGACCCCCGCTTGC
>CAYVLO010000451.1:0-3066 GCA_964452125.1 uncultured Anaerolineaceae bacterium
ATTTTCCACCGAAAGAGATACACTACTACTTGGCGGGCAGGAACTGGGCCGCCTCCGAGACGGGGACAGCGAGCAGAAATTCGTAATTGGATGCCGACAGGGTACGGCACGCTGTGACCCTACGGGCTGGTGGGTGGGTCGTCGGCGGAAAGGGGTTCCTCTTGGGGTTGGGGCTCGGTGGCCTGGGGCGGGGCCAGGTAGGATCGGATCAGGTGAAGGCCGGAGAAATGGCCCAGGGTCAAGTAGGTGATGGGCGGTTCTTTGCCCAGGAGACGGCGCCGGATGCGCCGCGGCCCCAATCCTTGCGCCTGGAGTTCGGCAATGCGCTCGCCCAATTCCTGCAGGTAGGCGATTTTGTCCAGGATGGGCTGGGCGCCTTCGGTGCGCACGGTGCCGCTGCCCGCCAGGAGGACCTGGATAGGGAGGGAGGACAGGGTTTTCAGCGAGGCAAGGATGCCGTGGATGTCGTTATCGCGCCGCAGGGCGCGGTCTTGCCCCCCGATAAAGGCGTCGCCGGAAAACAGCCACCCCTGGTCGGGCTCAAACAGGCAGACGTGGTCGGGGCTGTGGCCCGGGGTGGGGATGACCTGAAATCGGTACCGGTCGGTGACAATCTCGGTACCGATGGGTGTACCCTGCGAGGGCCGGGGCCAGCCCCAGAAAAAGCGCCGGTAGGGCTGCAACGGTTGGAGGCGCGGGTTTTCCAGGATGGGCAGGGCCGCGGGGTGGGCAAAGATGGGGCTTTGGGTCAGGCCCTGGACGGAGGCGTTGGCGCCGATGTGGTCTTCGTGGCTGTGGGTGTTGACCACCTGATCGACGCCGAGGCTGGCCACGGCCTGAGCAAAGAGATGGGCGGTGCGGGCGCTACCGGTGTCGATCAGCAGCCGGTCGACCCAGTAGGCGGCCGCTGAATAGGTGGCGCGTCCCAGCAGTTGCCGAGACACGCGGATGCGGACGATGGGTTCGGAGGGTAGAGGATGGTCAATGCGGATCATGGCTCTGCAATCCCTCGAGCATGGCTTGGGGTAGTCGTTGGGGACGCCCCTCGCGGTCGACGCACACGTGGCGGGTCCAGCCCGAGACCAGGCGGGCCTGGCTGGCTTGGGCGACGATTTCGTAGGCGAGGGTCACGCTTCGGCTCTTGATCTCCTGGATGCGGGTGCGGACGACGATCAGATCGGCAAAGCGCGCCGAGGCATGATAGCGGGCATAGGCCTCGGTCACGGGCAGCAGGATGCCCTGTTGTTCCCATTGGCCATAGTCCTGGCCGCAGGCGCGGAAATAGTCGCCGCGGCCGACTTCGAACCACACCAGGTAATTGGCGTGGTAGACAATGCCCATGGCGTCGGTTTCGGCATAGCGCACCTGGAGGGTGGTTTCGACGATTTGGAGCGGTGGCGTGAATGTCATTCTGTTCCTCACTGGGGCGAGGGGGGGGGCGCCCCCCCCCGCTCCGATGGCTAGCCTTCGGCCAGCATGCGTTTCATGGCTCGGCCTAACCGCTCGATGCCTTCTTGGATCACCTCGGGCGGCGAGTAGGAAAAGTTCAGGCGCATGCAACAGCGGCCCCCCTTGCCTTCAGGATAGAAGGCGTGACCGGGCACAAAGGCGACCTTTTCTTCGACGGCGACCTTGAGCAGTTCTTCGGCATCGATCGACTCGGGCATACGCACCCAGAGAAAGAGACCGCCCTGAGGGCGCGTCCAGGTCACTTCTGGCGGAAAGTGCGTCTCCATGGCCTGCAGCATGGCGTCGCGGCGCTGGCGATAGATGGCACGGATGCGCCGGACGTGGGCGCGAATGAGGCCGCGCTGGCAGATGTCGTAGGCCAGGTGTTGGACCAGGGTGCTGGTGTGCAGGTCGGCGCCCTGCTTGGCCTGGATCATGTGGGCCATGACCCGTTCGGGGGCAACGATCCAGCCCAGGCGCAGGCCAGGCGCCAGGGTCTTGGAGAAGGTGCTCAGGTAGATGGTGTTCTCTTTGTGCATGGCATAGATGGGGGTGATGTCTTGGCCCTCAAATCGCAGCTCGCCGTAGGGGTCGTCTTCGACGATGAACAATCGGTGCTCGGCGGCCAATTCGACCAGGCGGTGGCGGCGTTCCAGGGTGAGGGTGGTGCCGGCTGGATTGTGAAAGTTGGGCAGCACATAGATGAACTTGGCCCCCGGGTTTTCCTGGAGTGCCTTTTCCAAGAGGTCCATGCGCATGCCGTCGTCGTCCAGGGGGACGGTGACGTAGCGCGGGCCGTAGACGTTCCAGGCCTGGATGGCGCCCAGGTAGGTGGGTTCTTCGGTGATGATGGTATCGCCTTCGTTGATAAAGACCCGTCCGATAAAGTCGAGGGCTTGCTGTGAGCCGTTGGTGAACAGAATGTTGCCGCGCACGGCCGGGATCTCGTATTTGGCCATGGCTTCGATGAGATAGTCCTTGAGCTGGGGGAGTCCTTCGGTGGGACCATATTGCAGAGCCTGTTCGGGTTCGTGAGAGAGGATCCACTGGCACGCATCCTGAAAGTCGCGGACGGGAAAGGCGTCGGGGGCAGGAAGGCCGCCGGCGAACGAGATCATGCCGGGCACCATGGTGATTTTCAACAACTCACGGATGATGGAACTCTGCAGGCGGTCGGTACGGCGGGCCAAGGTACTGGCCCAATCGGTGGTAAATTGGCCGTCAAAAGCGCTTTGGATCTCCATTATTCATCTCCTTGTGTGTGAGGGAAATGCCACTGTGGCCCAAACCAAGTCCAGAGCGGGCTGGGGCCATGAGGTGTGTACAGGATACGGCCCAGGGCGATCGTTGGCGGTATGGGTATTGTGCATGGTGCGTCGCCATCCTTGCGGCATCCTTTCATCGGGCGTTTGTTATTATACACCGGTCTGGGGGTTTGATCAATTTTGGCAGCGGTGGCGGTCAGGACGCCATACGGCGCGGCATGCCGCGCCCGGTTTTTGGAGTGCGCAAGCTTGCTTGCGCCAATTCCGCGGCAGCAAGCTGCCGCACTCCAGAAGACCTTTTTGGAGTGCGCAAGCTTGCTTGCGCCAATTCCGCGGCAGCAAGCTGCCGCAC
>CAYVLO010000452.1:0-3057 GCA_964452125.1 uncultured Anaerolineaceae bacterium
GGCTTTGCCGCCTCCGTTCCTCAGAATGACAACCCTCTCCGACAGGCTGCTAGATGCGTTTGTCCGAGAGTGCGGCAAGGGCCGTACAGATCCAATAGAAGGAAAATAGGAGGAGTATGATGAAAAAGATGGTTTCGCTGTTGAGTTTGCTCATCCTGGTGATGAGCCTGGTGGTGGGTTGTGGCGCCACGCCCGAGCCCACGGCAGCCCCGCCCGAGCCGACGGCGGTGCCGGCCGAGCCGACGGAAGTCCCACCCGAACCGACCGCCGTCCCGGCCGAGCCCACGGCCGAGCCACAACCGGTGGCGGACAAGATCATCCTGGCGACGACGACCAGCACGCAGGACTCGGGCCTGTTGGACGTCATCCTGCCTGATTTTGTGGCCAAGAGCGGGATCCAGGTGGACGTGATCGCGGTGGGGACGGGTCAGGCCCTGCAATTGGGTAAGGACGGCAACGCCGATGTGCTGCTGGTCCATGCGCGCGCCTCGGAAGATGCCTTCATGGAGGAAGGTCACGGCGTGCGGCGCGAAGACGTGATGTACAACGACTTTGTCATCGTCGGTCCGGCCAGCGACCCGGCCGGGATCCAGGGTGGGTCGGACGCAGCGGCGGCCTTGACGGCCATCGCCGAGGCGGAAGCGTCCTTTGTGTCGCGGGGCGACGAGTCGGGCACGCACACCAAGGAGAAATCGCTGTGGACGGCGGCCGGCATCGAGCCGGCGGGCGATTGGTACATCTCTGCCGGGCAGGGGATGGGCGATGTGCTGACTATGGCTGATGAGATGGAAGCCTACACCCTGACCGACCGGGCCACGTATCTGGCCATGCGGCTGGGAGGGCTCGATCTGGAGATTGTGGTAGAGGGCGATCCGGTGCTGTTCAACCCCTACGGGGTGATTGCCGTCAACCCGGACAAGAATGCAAACATCAAGGTCGACCTGGCCAACGAGTTCATCGATTGGCTGGTGTCGCTGCCCACCCAGGAGCTGATCAGCGAATACGGTGTGGCCGAGTTCGGCGCGCCCCTCTTTACGCCCGATTCCACCGCCTGGCGCGAGGCTCATGGCGCGGCTGGTCCGGCGCTCAAGATGACCGGCCCTGCGGAAGAGATCGCCTGGACGGAAGAGGAACTTGAGGCTCTGGGCACCATCGAGGTCGATTATACCGACAAGGATGGCGTGACCACCACCTACACCGGCGTTCCCTTTGGCACGCTGTTGGAGCTGACCTCGGCCGGTGAAGGGGCCACTCTGGTGCTGGTGGCGGGCGATGGCTACAGCGCCGAGATCGCCCTGGCCGACGTGCAGGCCTGCGAGACCTGCATCGTGGCCTTTGATCCCGAGGGCGGCCTGCGCTCGGTGATGCCCGAGCAGTCGGGCAAGGTCCAGGTGAAGGATCTGGTCGAGATCCAGATCGTGGGCGGCGCGGCCGCCGAGGCGCCGGCGGGCGGCATTCCCGATGGGGCTGCCCTCAAGATCACGGGCAAGGTGGACCAGGAGATCGGCTGGCTCGAAGAGGATGTGCGGGCCATGGACGCCATCGAAGTCGAGTCCACCAACAGCAAGGGAGTGACGGATACCTACACCGGCGTTTTGCTGAGTACGCTGTTGGAGATGGCGGGTCCGATGGCCGATGCCACCACCGTCACCTTTGTGGCTGATGACGGCTATACGGCCGAGGCGCCGCTGGCCGACCTGATGGCCTGTGAAAACTGCATCGCGTCGTTCCGTACCAACGGGGGGTTCAGCACGGTGCTGCCGGGGTACCCGGGCGCCGTCCAGGTCAAGGGTGTGATCGAGATCCAGGTCAAGTAAAAGGTAGAGAGAGCCGTCGCCCCGATGGATGGGCGGCGGCTCGCCCTTGAAACGGTTGACCAAGAAGGGGCGCCGTGCGGTAAGCAACGGCGCCCCGTTTTCACACGGCGGCCTCGAGGGTGGCCCAAAGTAGGGGCGAGGCATTCCCACAACGTGTGGGTCCATGCAGCGAGTTGTCCCTGGCGCGCTGTCATACGGTGAGCAACCGATGGTGGGGAATGCCTCGCCCCTACCAACCGACGATTCCGACATGGGCCTGCGCTGTGGCGGGAAACTACCCCGGTTTGACGGGTAGCCCGATCGCCGCTATACTGGGACAGCGCCGGAGGGGCGCGCTACCTCTATGCGAGAAAGGTGTACGGGAATGAGCTTGAAACGAGATGAAAGCGGCCGGTTGCACATCGAGACGCCGCTGATGGCCGAGTCGCTGATGGACAAGGCGCTGCTCCAGAGTACCGAGATTGAGACGGTGTTCCGGCCCCTGCCCGATCTGAACGTGATCAAGCTGGGCGGGCAGAGCATCATCGACCGGGGACGCAGCGTGGTTTTGCCTCTGCTAGACGAGATTGTGGCGGTGCGGGCGATGCATCAACTGCTGGTCATGACCGGCGGCGGCACCCGCAGCCGCCACGCCTACGCCATTGCCCTTGACCTGGGCATGCCGACCGGCGTGCTGGCCAAGCTGGGCGATAGCATCAGCGAGCAGAATGCGCTCATGATCTCGCTGCTGCTGGCCCCCCACGGCGGGATCAAAATCGGCCACGACGACGTGGTCAAACTGCCATCCTACCTGGCGTTGGGCGCCATCCCGGTGATGCACGCCATGCCCCCCTACAGCCTGTGGGAGTTGCCGGCGCCGGAAGGGCGCATCCCGCCGCACCGCACCGACAGCGGCGCCTTTCTGACCGCCGAGGTGATCGGCGCTCGGAGCTGCATTTTGGTCAAGGACGAGCGCGGCCTGTTCACGGCCGACCCCAAGAAGAACCCGCAGGCCGATTTCATCCCCGAGATCGAAGTCCACGAGTTACTGGCCCTCGATCTGGAGGATCTGGCGGTGGAGCGGGCCATGTTGCAGGCGATGACCCGCGCGCGGAGCGTGCGCGAGGTGCTGCTGGTGAACGGCCGGGAACCGGGCAGCCTGACGCGGGCGTTGGCCGGCGAGAATCCGGGCACGCGGATCTATTGCCGCTAGCAGCTTGTCGGAGAGAAAACCACCGAGGCAAAACGCCGTCTATTTTGT
>CAYVLO010000453.1:0-3055 GCA_964452125.1 uncultured Anaerolineaceae bacterium
AACGTACGCAGATGCTCCAGGTTCATCCGTGTGTCCTCAACTTTCGCATTGCCATGAAATTATACCACTCATAATCTTTTTTTATCCCTGGAACATTATACACAGACGGCGCCCCCCGTCAAATGCATAGGCCGAGAGCGAAAGTCCAGCGCAGATCCCGGATCGACGGAGCTTGCCCACAACCGTTTTTCAAGTATAATAGAAGCAAGCCAGAACACCGGCGCCCGCCCTGACACGGGCGCCAGCCTGGCAAATGAATCCTGGAGTGGGCCCTATGCGACTCAAGATCGAAGACGTCGAACGCCTCAAAAAGGCGGTCCGCAAGATGGCCGCAGGGCGTGTTCTGTCGGGCGATAGCGCCGATCCGTTCCTCGATCTCGCCCAGATGGACCGATGCCAGGTTCGGATTGCGGCGGGATATGGCTCAAATTCCGAATCTGCGCCCCTGGCCCACGAGCGCCTGATTTGGATTCTGGACGGCTCGGTCGACATTCAGGATCCCTCTGGGCAGACCATCACCGTCAGACAGGGAGAGAGCACACTCTTGCCCGCCGGTGTACCGTTCCGGCTGGCGTTCCCCCACCTCACCCTCTATTTGACGGTAGAAGCCCAAGGAGAACCCTGATGCTCGTCGCCGGCCTGGACATTGGCTCGCGAACCATTGCTTTGGTGGAATGGGATGGGCAGATCATCGTCCGTTCTCAGATCGTCGACACCAGCACCAATCCGCTGTTGAACGCTCAGACGCTCATCGGGGATCGCCGCTACGATCGATTGGTCTCGACGGGCTATGGCCGGCATCTGGCTGCCGAGCGCGAAATCGCTGACCAGGTCATTTCCGAGATCAAGGCGTACGGCCTGGGCGCCTACCATCTGTATCCGGACGTGCGCACCGTGCTGGACATCGGCGGGCAGGATAGCAAAGCCATTGCCATCGGCCCTGGGGGGCGCGTGCTCCGCTTTGAGATGAACGACCGTTGTGCCGCTGGAACGGGGCGTTTTTTGGAAAACATGGCCCACACCCTGGGCCTGACCGTGGATCAATTTGGGCCTCATGCCCTGGCGGCCCAAGGTCCGCCGGTGCGCATCTCGAGCATGTGCACTGTGTTTGCCGAATCCGAGGTCGTATCTCTCATCGCCCGGGGTGAGGACAGCCACCGGGTGGCTATGGGGCTGCATCAAGCCATCGTCGATCGGGTGGGCGGCATGGTGCGCCGCGTGGGCGTGCAACCCCGGTTGGTCTTTGCCGGCGGCGTGGCCCAGAATCCCTGCCTTCAGCAGCTCTTTGCTGAGGCATTCGGGGTCGCCCCCACCATACCCGATGAACCCCAGTTGGTGGGCGCCCTGGGCGCGGCCCTCGTGGCCTGGACTCCTTTCCAGAGCCCGTGACGGCGCCGCCTGCGGGCACGCCCCCATGTGCACCGGCCTAGGAGATCGAGCCTGTGAGTCAATTTCATGCCGCCATGGATTTTCACAAAGCGCGCCGGCGCGCTTCCCGAGAGAGGCTCCTGGCCCGCCTGACGGGCAAATCGGCCCAACTTCTCCCCTTCGAAGAAGTTCGCCAGATGCTCAAAGCCCGGATTGGCCGCGACGTGGGCCTGCGCGACATCCCCCTGGATGCCATTGTCGGCAGCGTCGGACGCTATTCCGATTTCACCCGTAGTTTTTTGCCCCTGCAAGCCCAGAGCGAGGAACGCTGGGCCCGCGTCATGACCCAAGTCACCGAAATGGGCGGGCTCCCCCCGATCCAGGTCTACCAGATCGGCGACGTCTATTTCGTCCTCGACGGCAATCATCGGGTATCGGTCGCTCGCCAACTGGGAGCATCCCACATTCAGGCCTATGTCACCCAAATCGAAAGCAAGGTGCCCCTATCGCCTACCATCCAGCCCGACGAATTGATCCTCAAGGCCGAGTATGCCGAGTTCCTGGGAAAGACCCACCTGGACGTCATCTGTCCCGATGCCGATCTGAGCGTGACCGCTCCCGGCCAATACCCCAAATTCCTGGAACACATCGAGGTTCACCGCTATTTCATGGGGCTGGATCAAAAACGCGAGATCCCCTGGGCGGAGGCGACCCGACATTGGTACGAAACCGTCTATCTCCCGGTCATTCACGTTATCCGCGATCAGGAGCTGCTCCACGACTTTCCGAACCGAACCGAGGCGGATTTGTACCTGTGGACCTCGGAACACCGCGCCGCTTTGGAGGCTTCGTTAGGGTGGCATGTCGAAACCCCGGTCGCTGCGGCCGACCTGGCGGAGGAGCACAGCCCCACCCTTCGCCATCGAGTGGCACGGCTGCTCAACAAGATCTATGACACACTGACGCCCGACGAACTGGACGGCGGTCCTCCACCCGGCGCCTGGCGCCAAGAACGTCTCGTGTGGCACGACCGCGATCGGCTGTTCTCCGATATCCTGGTTTCCATCAGCGGTGAGGAGCATGCCTGGTCGGCCCTGGATCAGGCCCTGGAACTGGCCCACCGCGAGGGCGCTCGGGTCCTTGGCTTGCATGTGGCGTCCTCAAAACAGGCAGACGAACAAACCATCCAGGCCATCGAGGCCTGCTTTCATGAACGGTGTCGGGCCCGGCAGGTGACCGGCGAGTTCGCAGTCGCCGTAGGGCCCATCGCCCGCCGGATCTGCGAGCGGGCCCGCTGGGCTGATCTGGTGGTGATCAGCCTGGCTCACCCCCCTCAGCCCAGCCCCATTGCCAGGCTCAGTTCGGGGCTGCGCACCTTGATCCGGCGCTGCGAGACGCCGATTTTGACGGTTCCGGGGAATGCATCTCCGATAGAGCGCCTGCTGCTTGCCTACGACGGCAACCCCAAGGCCAAGGAAGCCCTGTACATCACCACCTATCTGGCAGCCCAAGCGGGGGCGCCGGTATCGGTCGTCAGCGTGATGGATAGCGAGGAGGAGGCCTTCGCGCGCCTGGAGGAAGCGCGCGCCTACTTGGCCGCCCATGAGGTGGAGGTTGCCACCCGGCGGGGAAACCCTCCGGCTGCCAAAGCCATACTCCAGGCTGCCCAAGCCACCAACAGCGACCT
>CAYVLO010000454.1:0-3045 GCA_964452125.1 uncultured Anaerolineaceae bacterium
CAGGTATCATTATCCAACTGATGCGATAAATGCGTTTGCCCTGAGCCAGCCCGCCCTCCCTCTTGCACCGCGGGGAGTGTATGGTATAATGCAGGCAGCATGGTTGCTCGACCGTCCCCGATCGGGCGCGCATGAGCCGACAGAGACCTATCGAACAACCCGCACACTCACCAAGGAAGGGGAACAAACATGACAGCACAAGAGACCGAACAGACCCGAGCCGAAAAGGCCTACGAGTTGGGCATCGACTATGAGAAAAGGTACCGGGGCTGCGGCCAATGCACCTTTGCAGCTGTTGTGGACGCGCTGGGGCTGGAGCGCGACGAGCTATTCCAGGCAGCGACCGGGTTCGCCGCTGGCGTCGGCCTGGCGGGCGATGGCTGCTGCGGCGCCTACCTGGGCGGCGTCCTGGCTATGGGCGACCGCGTCGGCCGGTCGCGAGCCCAATTCGACGACGTCGACGGCGTGCGCTTTCGGACCCATAACCTGGTCCGCGCCTATCGCCAGCGGTTCCTGGACGCCTACGGCAGCGTCATCTGCCGCGAGATCCAAACCCACCTGATGGGCCGTTCCTACGACCTGACCAACCCCAAAGAGTTCGAGGCCTTTGAGGAGGCCGGGGGCCACGCCCGCATCTGCCCCGTGGTGGTGGGCTCGGGCGCCCGCTGGGTCATCGAGCTGCTGGAGGCCGAAGGGCTGGCATAATCTCGCCTTCTCAGGCCAAACCCCAACAGCGGCATGGATTTTTGCCAAATCGCGGCGATTGTGCTATAGTGGCAAGCGTTGCGAATAGGGCCGATAGCCTTTGGCGCCCGTCCCTTTTCTTTCCGCTTGTGGCATTTGGACCACAGGCAATCCCAGGGAAAGGAGGTAAAGCATGAGGGAATACGAGTTGTATTTGGTCATCGACGCGGCCGCGGAAGAAGAGCAAGTAGAGGCCATCGTCGAGCGAGTCACCCAGTTGATTGCTACCAGCGATGGCAGCACCGCCGGCGAAGTGACCAAAGTCGAACCCCGGGGCAAGCGGCGGATGGCCTACGCCATCAACAAAAAGCAGGAAAGCCAGGACATCGTCGTGACTTTCCAGTCCCCACCCCACACCCTCGCCGAGTTGGAGCGATTCCTCAAGCTAAACGAGCAGGTGCTGCGTTACCTGCTGATCCGCACCAGCGAAGAATAGCGAGGCGGGTCGGAAACGGATGGATCGGGTTTTGATTTCGGATCGAGGTACGGGTTTGGCATTGGAGTAGAGGAGTCGCGGCAATGGCGCGGGGTCTCAATCGAGCGACGATTATCGGCTTTGTGGAGCGGGAACCGGAAAAGCGGTACACCGCGGCCGGACAGGCCGTGGTATCGTTTGCCGTGCTGACCTATCGCCAGTGGACGACCCTGGGCGGCGACGACCGCGAATCGAAAGAGTGGTTCCACGTGGTGGCCTGGGGCGCCCTGGCCGAAGCGGCCAGCGAACGGCTGCACCAGGGCCAGCGGGTCTATGTCGAAGGGCCTTTGCAGACGCGGAGCTGGCAAGACAACGGCGGGCAGCGCCACTGCCGAACCGAAGTAGTGGCCACGACCCTCGTACCGCTGGATGGCCGCGACGAGGCGGGGTCCTGCCTCCCAGAGGACAGGGAGCTGGAGCTGCCCCTGTGCCTGAACCGCGTCTTGGTCATCGGCAACCTGGGCCGGGCGCCCGAAGTGCGCTACACGCCCAGCGGGCAAGCCGTCGCCTCCTTTAGCCTGGCGACGACCCGGAGCTGGAACAACACCGCGGGCGAGCGGCGCGACGCCACCGAGTGGTTCAACGCCGTGGCCTGGGGCGGCCTAGCCGAGATCTGTCACCAATACCTGACCAGGGGACGCCGGGTGTTTGTGGAAGGCGAGCTACGAACGCGGGGTTGGGAACAGCCCGGTGGCGCCCGGCATTATCGCACCGAGCTGGTGGTCAGCGAGATGATTGTGCTGGGGCCACGCTCGCCGGGAAACGGAGCGGATTCCGCTTTGAAAATCGAGACAGAAGAACTCCCCTTTTAGCCGGTGACGGCGGGGGTGTGTGGCAGATGGTGAAGGAGAAAACGAAACCATGAGTGAAGAAGAACGACGACCGCAATCGAGCCAGGGCCGCTACGGCGGCGGTGGCGCCCCGCGCAGCGGCGGCCGACCCGGTTACAGCGGGGGCCGACGCAGTGGCGGATACGACAACGATCGCGACGATGATCGGCGCGGCGGGGGCCGCGGCGGGCGCTTTCAGCAGCGACGGCGCCGGGTGTGCGCCTTTTGCCTGGAAAAAACCAACTATATCGACTATAAGGATGTAGGGCTCTTGCGCCGCTACGTGTCGGAACAGGGCAAGATCCGCTCGCGACGCAAGGGAGGCACCTGCGCCCGGCATCAGCGCATGCTGGCTGTGGCCATCAAACGGGCGCGCCATGTGGCCCTGCTCCCCTATACGTCGGAGCACATTCGCCAATATTAAGATCAGGCAGTGTAAGTAGGCGGCCGCCCTCTACCGGGTCGCGGCCGCCTGGGAGTAGACGTATGGCACAACCTGCCAAGACAAAATCTGCCCGAAAAGCCAAAGTTGAAGAGCCGCGACAGACCAGGAAGCAGCTCTCGCTGGGCCGCAAAGAGGCCAGGCAGAAACGGATCGTCTGGCTGGCGGTGGGCGCACTGGCGGCCCTCATCCTGGCTATCCTGGCGGCGGGCATCCTCTCCGAATTGGTGATCAAACCGGCCCAGCCGGTGGTCAAGGTCAACGGCGCCAAGGCCACCTACGCCGAGTTCAGCGAGTTGCTCACCTATCGCCGCTACAGCCTGCACTCCGCCATCGGCAGCATCCAGGAGGTCATCGACTCGTTGGGCGCCGCCGAAGACGAGACCACCAGCTTTTTGCTGAGCTACTACCAACAGCAGTTGGGGCAGTATCAAGCCGAGTTGGGGCTGTCGCCCCAGGCCGTGGCCGACGAGTTGGTAGAAGATCTGCTGGTGCAGGAAAAGGCCCAAGAGTTGGGCCTGACCGTCACCCAGCAAGAGATCACCGCCTATATC
>CAYVLO010000455.1:0-3044 GCA_964452125.1 uncultured Anaerolineaceae bacterium
CGTTCCCGCTGTAGGGGCGACGCATGCGTCGCCCAACCCATAGACCCCCGCTTCCGCGGGGGTGACGTCTTCTGGCGTGCGGCCCCTACCCTGGCAGGGCGATTGCTGCCGCGAAAACTTGCGCAAGCAAGCTTGCGCACTCCAAAAGATCTCCCATAGACCCCCGCTTCCGCGGGGGTGACGTCCAAACAGGTCGGGCTGACGAACGGGCGAAAGGCGATGCCCACACCGGTCTGCCCGCCGGCCAAACGGGCGCGGGCATCGTCCCGGTCTGGCGCCTCGCGGTAGCCCTCCAGAACCTCGACCTCGCGGGCGATCTCGCCCACCTCTTCGATGAGGTGCATAAAGGTGTGCGACGGGGCGATCTGGTCCCAACCCCGGGCCACGTCGTAGGCCTGCAACCAGGTTTGATATTCGCGCATGTGCATTGCTAACCCGCTCCCATCTGCCGCCGCAAGCGATGGATGAAATCCACCGATTTGACCTTGCGCTCCAGGTGATAGGTGATGTAGGTGTTCATGATCTGCTCCACTTGGGCGTGGGTCTCTGGGCTCAGGCGCAACTTGTTACAGTCCTCCCACTCTCGCGTCTGGAGAAAGCGGAGCGCCTTGAGCGCGTTGACCGAGATGGGCGCCATGGCCGTCCTGCCAGCCCGGTCGTGATGGCAGCGGGGGCAAAACACCCCGCCATCGGCGGCCGAGAGATAGTTCACCACCGGTTCCACCTGTTTCTTGCAGCCGCCGCACAAAAATAGCTGGGGCTGATAGCCCACCAGGCCCAACAGGTGCAATTCATAGTACCGCGCCGCCAGCGGCAGGTCCTCCACGGCGCTCAGCCAGCCCAATGCCTCTTTCAAAAGCTCATACAGGGGCCGGTTCTCGTCGTGGTCCGCCGTAAACGCGTCGGCCAGTTCAGCCACATAGTAGCCATAGGTGGTGCGGAGCAGGTCCTCGCGCAGGCCCTTGTACGCCTCCAGGGTCTCGGCCTGGGTGAGGATATCCAGATCGCGGCCCACCGCCACCAGATACTGCCCGCGGCTGAACAGCTCGACGTGCCCGCTCTTGCGGCTGGAGGGCTTGCGCGCGCCCTTGGCGATCAGCCGTATCTTTCCCCGTTCAGGCGTCAAGACCGTGAGCAAGCGATCCGACTCGCCAAAGTCGGACCGCCGGAGCACGATTCCTTCGGTCTGATAGACTCGCTCCCGAGGCGACACCGTTCATCCTGACGAGGAGGGGCTCGTCCCGCTCACCAAAAAAGGTCCGCCCCTTGTCCTGCCAGCAGCGGACCTTTCGTAGCGTGCGACGCCCGCTCCTTAATAGTAGCCTGTGAAACCCGATCCCATCTCGACGTTGGTGAGCACGGTGCCCACCACCCGGGCGTTGATCTGCTGCAGCCGCTGCACGGCCGAGCGCGCATATTCGCGGCGCGTCTTGCCGGCGCTGATCACCAGCAACACGCCGTCCACCTTGGTCGCCAACACGGCGGCATCAGTGACCGCCACCACCGGCGGCGTGTCGATCAAGACCTGGTCGGCGCCTTGGGCCAGCGCGCCGATGACCTCTTCCATGAGCCGCGAACCCATCAGATCGGCCGGGTTAGGGGGCAGGGGACCGCTGGTCAACACCGAGAGCCCTTCGATCCCGGTCGGGTGCAAGGGGGGCGCCTGGCGCGCTTCGTTGTCCAGGATGGCGGTGGTCAGGCCCTGGTCGTTGGGCAGTCCGAACAACGTGTGCAAGGTGGGACGGCGCAAATCGGCGTCGACCAGCACTACTTTGCGCCCAGCCTGGGCCGACACGATAGCCAGGTTGGCCAGGGTAGTCGATTTCCCCTCTCCGACCCCCGCCGAGGTGATCACCAGCGTCTTGAGGGCCCGATCCAACCCGGCAAAGTCGAGATTGGTGCGCAAGGTCCGATAGGCCTCGCTGATGGCCGAGCGGGGTTCCGAAACGGTGATCAATTGATTCAGTTCATTGGTCATGGCAATCCATTCTCTCTTTACAAATCATGGAGCGGGTTGGGCTGGCGCGATGCTACAGCAAGCCGACAACCAGCGCGCCCAGGGCGGCCCCAATGATCAATCCCACTCCAAAAATGAGGACGACGCTTGGCTCCATCCAGGAGGGGAGACCGAATCGGGAGGATCTGCTGGAACCCGAACTGGCGCTGGCTGGGATCGCGCCCAGCACAGCCAGGCCAGTGATCTTTTGCACGTCGGCCGCCGACCGCAGGATATCCGATTGCAGCCACTCCAGGAAAAAGACGATGATGGCGCCGGCAATGGCCCCGAAAATGGCCCCGGCCAACATGTTGAGCTTGGTCTTGGGCGAAGCCAGGGGCACATCGCGGATGTCGTCGACCTTTTCCACATAGATGCGGTCGCTCTTGTCCTGCTCGGTGTTCCAATCCCGGCGATCCTCGACAAAGACATCGGCCAGGGTTTGGGCCATCAGCCGCGCCTCTTCGGGGTCGTGGCTTTCGGCCTGGATGGTGAGGCTCAGGTTGGCCGAGTCCTCACTGACATCCAGGTTGGCCAAAAAGTCGTAGGTGCTCATGTCGAGCTGGGCGCGGTCGATGGCCTTTTGCGTCATGGTGTGGGTCTTGATGTTGAGGGAATAGTTGCGCAAGAGATCTTTGGTGGCCTGGTTCAGACCCCAATCGGGGCGGGCCGGGTTCACACTCAGTTGAATGGTGGCCTTGTAGGTCTCGGTCATGAGCAGGCTCACGCCCAGGGCCGCAACGGCCGCCACCACCGCCACCAGAAGGACAATCCATCCGCGCTTGAGCGCGATATTCCAATACTCACGTAATTCCACAATTTCCTCCAAGCCCAGATTCCTGGGAGTCAGGGAATTGTATCATAAAACCGGTCAAATCCCCAAATCCCGGAAGAAGGTTCAAGAACAGGGCCTGTTTCCGGGCACGGCATGCCACGCCCCTACAACCGCCGCTGCGCGTCACCCCCGTCGCCTTGTCGTCACCCCCGCGCTGGCCTAGCAGTCTGTCGGAGAGGGTTGTCATTCTGAGGAACGGAGGCGGCAAAGCCG
>CAYVLO010000456.1:0-3044 GCA_964452125.1 uncultured Anaerolineaceae bacterium
AATCCCACATTGCTGCTGAGAGCTCGCGCGGGATCGCGTGCAACCTTTGGTTGCCGCAACCCTTGGTTGCCAACCGCGCCTGGGGGCCCGGATCTGGCAACCCCGGCCGAGCAAATGGGCAGGGTCGCACGCACGAACTGCCAAAATGAGCCCACGCTGGACGCGATCAGCAGCGGTTGCGCTGCCGCGCCAAACCGCTGCTTTCCCTGTTGCATCTTCATCGGATCGGGACGGATACCGTGGGTGTACACAACGGAGAGGAACTTGGCAGCGAGCACTACCTGCAAAACCCAAAAGACAACGTTCATGGTACGTATCCCCATGGGCCTGAGTCTCAACGTTTGGGGCGGAGCGGCGTGACAACGTCCACCTGAACCGCCCTTCCTCTCACCACAAAAAGGCGCTGGCCATTTTGCCCAGAATCTGATCGTTGAAGACAAGCAGGGCCGGCGCATTTGCCAGCCCATAGCAGACGTGAAGCGGCAACAGATGTTCTTCGCGGGGGTGGCAATACCTCGCCGACGGAGCCTGCTCCCATTCGACCAGGCGTCGTGCACGCTCCTCCGGGAAAAGGCTCTCGTTCGTACAGGTATCAATCAGCCAGCGGTCAAACTCCTCATTGCGGACATCCCGTTCGCCCCTGTTGCGAGCCATCAACGCTCGAAGGTTGTGAAACGAAAACCCGGAACCGATGATCAACAGGTTTTCCTTTCGCAGCTCCGACAGCGCTTGGCCCATCCGGATGTGGGCCTCAGGATCCAGACTCTTGAGCAGCGATAGCTGGACACAGGGAATCGCGGCTTCCGGGTACATCAGGATGAGGGGCACAAACATGCCATGGTCAAAGCCGCGCTGCCGATCGTTCTGCGCTTCCAGGCCGCTGGCGCGCAGCAGCTGAAAGACCTTCTCGGCGAGCTCTGGCGCGCCCGGCGCTGGGTATTGGATGCGATACGTCTCCTCAGGAAACCCATAGTAATCGTAGATGAGTGATGGGTAGGGCCCCCCCGTGACCTTGGCCACCGGTTCCTCCCAGTGTGCGCTGATCAGCAGGATGGCATCGGGGCTGCCCACGGTGCGCGTGATCGTTCGCATCCAGTCCACCATCGCCTGGTGTTCTGGATCGCCTAGCAGAGGCAGCGGCCCACCGCCATGCGAAAAGTATAGAACCGGCGCATCGTGCGTGGTTACCTCGTTTTTCATTGTTCGCTCCTTGGCTGGCCATCTCGCCGCCTGGTATTGTGCCGCGGAATGCCCCATTTGTCAAACCCGAGGACAGCGCCACTAATCCTTGTCGGCGCCGGCAATGTCCTGGCAGAGCTCTTCAGGATAACAGTGGTCCTCGTCGGGATCGTGATTGGGCGCCCACACTTGGGCGAAAAAGGGACTGCGCCGCGCCTCCTCATCGTAGGTCCAGGGCGGCGCCGCGCACACCGGGCACCAATGGCCCGCCTTGAGCACCGTGTAGGGCTTGGCCGCAAACTCGTGGTCAACGGCGCAGCGCCACCGCAGCGTCGTGTACCAGTCGCCGTCCCACGCTTCTGCCAGGCACTGCCCGCCCCGAAAGGCAGCAGCCTGCCGCAGATCGTCCAGCTCCAGATGCCCCTTACTCTCATCGTAGCCATGATCCAGATGGACCCACTCCGCATCGGCAGCCGGTGTGGGTATCTCCACAGCCCAATCGGGGATCGACTCGTAGGTCGCCCGGTCCTTGTAGAAAGCCGTGATCCGCGATTCGTTGCCTTTCTGGTACCAGTGGGCGGTGCCGTTGCGGTGGTCGGTCGCCAGTGGGCGCAGCCTGCGGTACGTCGACTTTTCCACCTGCCTGTGCACGAGAGGAACGAGCCGCGCCAGTAGCGACACCAGCCGGATACCCCGCGGCATACTGGCGCGCAGCGCCGTCCAATAGTCATCCAGCGAATCGCGCCAGTGGTGCAGGTACCCGTTCAACACGGCGCTGTCCTCATAGTACTGCATGTGAAAGTTGCGCAACGCAAACCACCGTCGCTCGGTGCAGGCCTCAAGCCCCGAAAGGCCCAACTCCTGAAACGTGCGGTTCATGTACTCGTAGGCCGTGCAGCGCATGCCCGGGCCGCCCCCCATGTTGTACACTCGGCGCCAAAAATCCGAGCCCGTGGAGATCTCCAGCGCGTTTACCAGCCCATACCCGGCGTCGCGGTCGCTCAAGTTCTCCATACGCGTCGCCAGCGGCTGGTGGAACAGGATCGGATCCACCAGACTGGCATAGTCCTGATAGTCGGTGGGCATGATGTAGGTCATGCGCAGCGAGGCCCAATGACGGAGGTTCGACTCGAGCACGGCGCGCTCGCCGGCGATTTTGGTTACCGCATAATAGTCAAAGATCGAAGGCTTGAGGGGATCGCCCACCCGCCCCATGTGGATTTGCGCCAGCCGGTCACCCGTCGCTGCCACGGTCCCGGTGTAGATCAGCCGGATCCGCTCCGCGCCGCCCGGCTGCGCCTCGATAGCGCGCACAATGTGCTCGATGGCCTGGGTATTGACTGCCTTGGCCATCTCGGGGTAGTAGTCAGCCTGGGGAGAGATAAAGGCCATGGCATCGAGCACCCAGTCGACACCTTGAACAGCCTCGGCCACATCGACGTAGCGGGTCGCGTCCCCCCAGACGATGGTCAGGCCCTCGCCTCGCGCCACCCCTTCGCCCGAGCCGGGGCCGATGCCCGCCTCCCGTACGTAGGGCGCTAGCAGCTTCTGGTTCTTGGCCGATGGGCGCAGCAGAAGGACCAGGTCGTAGCGGTCGCGGCGCCGCCACAACTCCTGCAACGCCTGGTGTCCCATCGTGCCCGAAGCCCCAAACAGGGCCACACGTTCCTTCATACGTCCCACTCCCGGCCCAGGCCGTTCCGCACAACCCGGTTGGCTGTGCGTCAACCTGCAGGTCCAGTCTGATTATAGAGAGTGTGCGATTCGATAGTCTCCCTCTTGAGCGTTGCCGGTAGATAGTGTATAATCGAGGCAGACCATTCCGAGGGAGACAAATGGAACAGTTTGCGAGAACCGGCGATTTC
>CAYVLO010000457.1:0-3039 GCA_964452125.1 uncultured Anaerolineaceae bacterium
TCCGGCTCGTGGTTCGCGAAAACCCCTGGCCCGGCGCAGACAAAGGAGCGATCAGTCATGATTCCCATCGAATTCCTGTGGCTGATGCTGGTGGCGATTTTTGGCATTATCGGCATGGTCCGTGGCCTGTGGAAAGAACTGGGCGTGACCACGATTCTCGCGCTAAGCCTCTTTGCCCTGCGCTTTGGCTGGGACAAGGTGGGCGCCAGCATCGTACAAGCCGTTCCGGGCAGCGCTTCGGCAGAGACCATTGCCGCTGCCTACTTTTCCGTGACCCTTTTGTTTGTGACCTTTATCGCATACGAGGGCGTCTCGCTGGCCTTTCCCATCAAAACGATGACAGGCATTGGCAAGGCCGTGCTGGGCCTCCCGGGCGGGTTGCTCAACGGGTACCTGATTGTGGGCACGATTTGGGACGTGGTCGCCGATGCGGACTATTTCGGTCTCAGCGTTCCCTTTGGTTCGGCTGGCACAGAAGTGGCCATCAGCCAAACACTGACCCGGCTTCACGGTGTTTTGCTCAGCTATTCGCCCAACAGCTTTTTGAACGAATTCATGCTGCTTTTCTTGGGCATCATCTTTTTGCTCATCATTGTGCTCAAATAGGTAGACCATGGGATTGTTGCAAGGGACGAATCGGTTTCATCTGATTGGCATCGGCGGCATTGGCCTTTCGGCCATTGCCCGGGTGCTGCATGGTTGGGGGTACCAGGTAACGGGTTCGGATCAGAAGACGTCGGCGCTGACCGATGCACTGATCGAAGAGGGCATTTCCGTCTTTGCCGGGCACCGAGCCGAGCAGGTGGAAGGCGCCGATGTGGTGGTGATCTCGTCGGCCGTACCCGCCGATAACCCCGAAGTCCTGGCAGCCCATCGGCTGGGCCTGCCAGTGGTCAAGCGGGAGCAACTGCTGGGCGATCTCACCGCCAGCAGAACGACCATTGCTGTAGCCGGCACCCACGGCAAGACCACGACCAGCGCCATGCTGGCCTGGATCCTGACCCAGGCCGGGCTGGACCCAACCTTTATCGTGGGGGGCGTCCTGCAAAACCTGGGGACGAACGCCCGGGCGGGCCGAGGACCCCATTTCGTCATCGAGGCCGACGAGTATGATCGGACGTTCCTGGGACTCAAACCCCACGTGGCCGTGATCACGACCCTGGAGCATGACCATCCCGATTGTTACCCGACTCTGGGAGAGATGGTGAATGCCTTTGAGACCTTTGCCCACCAGATTCAACCGGGCGGATTGCTGATCGTCTGCGGGCAGGATCCCGAGGCCCACGCACTGGGCAAGAGGTACGAGAGCGCGGGAGGCAGGCTCGAGACCTATGGATTGGACCATAGCTGGAATTGGCGTGCAGAAGGCGTTCGGTTGGGGCATGAAGCAGCCATGGACGTATGGCACCGGGGAAAGCTATTGGGTTCGTGCGCCCTCCAGGTACCTGGGCGGCACAATGTGTTGAACGCATTGGCTGCCCTGGCAGCCAGCCACGAGTTGCAGGTTGGAACCGACGACGCTTTGGCCGCCCTGACTCGGTTTCGCGGCACTGCCCGGCGATTTGAGATCAAAGGTCAGGTCAGGGAAATCACGGTGGTGGATGACTATGCCCACCACCCCACCGAGATCCAGGCCACGCTGGCGGCGGCAAGGCACAAGTATCCAGGCAGAAGGATCTGGGCCGTGTTTCAGCCCCACACCTTTAGCCGCACGCGAGCGCTGCTGGATGGTTTCGCAGCCGCCTTCCAGGAGGCAGACCGCATGATCGTGACGGGAATCTATGCCGCCCGAGAGCCCCACGATCTCGAGGTCTCTGGCGCCGACATTGTGGCTCGATCCCAGCATCAAGACGCTCGTTATGTCGAATCCATTCCCGACGTCGTAGCCCTTTTGCTGAGCGAGGTTAAAGCGGGCGATATTGTCATCACACTGGGGGCCGGAAACGGGTATCTCATCGGCGAGCGACTGCTCAGCGAATTAAGCGAATAGAGGCCCTCCGTGGATCGATCTGCTCTTTACGAACTGAACGAATTGGAAAAAGCGCTCCGGGCCGAGTTGGGTGCCAAAGTCCTGCGCCAACAACCTTTGGCCCGCCACACCTCCCTGCGGGTTGGAGGGCCAGCGGATCTACTGGTGGTGGCCCCCAATCTGGAGGCCCTGCGCAGCAGCATTGCCCTGGCTCGCAAGCACGGAGCGCCCTGGCGGGTGTTGGGCGGCGGTTGCAACGTCCTGGTAAGCGATGCCGGTGTGCGGGGCCTGATCGTTCTGAACAGGGCGCGAAAGGTATCCTTTTCCACCGAACACCCACAGGTCCGGGCCGAGAGCGGGACGATCCTGGCTATGCTTGCCCGGCAGTGCATCGAGCGAGGTTGGGCCGGGCTGGAATGGGCCATGGGCATTCCCGGTACCGTGGGTGGAGCCGCCATCGGAAATGCAGGCGCCTGGGGAAGCAATATGGCGGCTGTGTTAACCGCGGCTACCGTCCTGGAGCCCGATGGCGCTGAACGCTCGTGGAGACCGGACCAGTTTGGCTTTCAGTATCGCTCCAGCGCCATCAAACGCGCCCGGCAGCAATCGAGTCCTGCCGAGAAAGTGGTGATCCTTGACGTAGAATTGGCGCTCCAGGCAGGCAATCGTCAGCAGCTTCAAGCCCGTGCGGCAGAGATGACAGCGCGGCGGCAGGCAAGCCAACCGGCTGGCGCCACCTGCGGTTCCGTGTTCAAAAATCCGCCGGGCGACTATGCCGGCCGATTGGTTGAGGCAGCAGGGCTCAAGGGGTATCGCCTTGGCGGGGCCCAGATCTCGATGCAACACGCCAATTTTATCCTGAATGATGCCCATGCGACGGCGAGCGATGTATGGGCTCTGGTAAACAGGGCTCGCGACGAGGTGCAGGCTCGTTTCGGCATAAGCCTGGAACTCGAGATCGAATTGGTAGGGGAATGGTCAGGTGTCATTTGATCAAAGAAAACTTAAAACACAAGGGGTGTATTTCAGATTTCTGGATTACATAACACAAATCGAAGCTCCTCAATGTC
>CAYVLO010000458.1:0-3031 GCA_964452125.1 uncultured Anaerolineaceae bacterium
GGAGGGCGCTGCGCACCTGGCTCAACTGGCTTTCGTGCTGCGAAACCTGGCCCGCGCGGCGTTCCAGGGCGCCGATCCGCTCTTCCAGGCGGCCCAGCGCCAGTTCAAGGTCGCGGCGCGCCGCGGTCACGGTTCGTTCCAGGTCACGCATCTGCCCCTGGATCTGCGCCGCCTGCGCCAGGCGTTGGTTCCACCCAGCCTCCTGCTCGCGGGCTTGAACCAGGGCGGCATAGCCCTCTTCCACCGCCTGCCGCCGGGCCAGGGTCGCCTCGTAGAGCGCCAGCCGCCGCTGCCGCTCGGCGCTCTGGGCCTCGAGTTCGGCCAGGTCCCGCTCCGACTGGGCCATGCGGCGTTCCAGGTCGCGCAAGCGCGCCTGCTGATGTTCCAGGCCCTGCTGCTCTTGGCGCAGGGCCCGCAGAGAAGCGTCGGCCTCTTTGAACGCATGGCTCAGTTCCGCCACCTGAACCTTGGCATCGGCCAGCTCGGTCTCGTATCGGGGCTGATTGGCCAATTCCCGGTCAATGTCCCGCAGCAGGGCATCAAGCTCGGCCACCTCGCGGTCCTTTTCCTTGGCCCTTTCCTTCGCCGTCTGCTCGTATTCATCCCACAGGCTCAGCCCCAGGATGTCGCCCAACACCTGCTTGCGCTCGGCGGGCGTCCGCGTGGTAAAAGCGTCGGCCTTGCCCTGCACCAAAAAGGCCGAGTTGGTAAAGGTCTCATAGTCCATCCGCAGCAGCCGGATGATCGCCGCCTGGGTGGCGCGGATCGTCGGTTCGGCAATGCTGCGAAAAACCCCTTCGTGCTCCACCTGCACATCCAACAAGGTCTGGCCCCGCTTGCTGCTATCCCGCTTGCGCACCACGCGATAGACGGCGCCCCCCAGGGCAAAGGTAAACTCGACCTCCATCTCCGATTGCCCCAGGTGGATCAGTTCGTCGTCGCGCTTGGCGCGGGCCTTGCCCCACAGAACCCAGGTCATGGCGTCGAGCAACGCCGATTTGCCGTGGCCGTTGGCGCCGGTCAGGCAAGCCAGATGAATGCCCTCCAGGTTGAGGGGGGGGACATCTTCGCGATAGCACATGAAATTGCGAACTTTAAGCTGGAGCGGGATCACGAGTTTGGCGCTCCTTTCCTCCTGCGTGGATCGCCCTCACCCCAGGGCAGGGCGAAAGGCTGGTCCACCTGCCGGTCAAACACAAGGCGGCCCCAACCCACACCTGGGGCCAGGGCCGCCGTTCCGCAAAGCGGGAGACGGGATTCGAACCCGCGACAGTCTGCTTGGAAGGCAGATGCGCTACCACTGCGCTACTCCCGCACAGTCGGGGCGGTCGGATTTGAACCGACGGCCTCTTGGTCCCAAACCAAGCGCGCTTCCGATCTGCGCTACGCCCCGTGGGCCCTAGTATACTCCAAAGGATGGGAAAGGTCAAAATCTCTGCGCAGAGTCACTGCGTCCGGGTGCCTTTCAGGATTTTGACAAGTGCCGCCAGAATGCGTCGCCCTACCCCGAGGAGGCAACCACAAAGGCCACGGCCTGATCGCGGCTATGCGACAGGCTGATCGACCACTCGCGCAGGCCCTGTTCCTCGGCCAGTTCCCGGGCGCGCCCATACAGGGCAAGAATCGGTTTGCCGCGCCCATCGGGCAGCACTTCTATCTCGTGAAAGCCGATGCCCTCGGCGCTCATATAGCGCAGCCCCACACCCAGGGCTTTGGAAACCGCCTCTTTGGCCGCAAAGCGGGCGGCCAGCTCGGGCAGCCGATCGCGGCAGAGGGCCATCTCGGCCGGCGTGCAGACGCGGGTCAAGAACCGCTCGCCGTGGCGGTCCACAATGCGCCGCACGCGGTCCAGCTCGATCAGATCGACGCCCACCGACAGAGCCATGCTCGCGCCTCTACTCCTCGGCGCCCGGTCCGGCGACGGCCAAGGCGTACACCTCCGGATCCAGGTAATGTCGGGCCACCTCTTGCACATCCTGCACAGTGACCGCTTGCACCAGGTCGGGGTAGCGCAACAGATAGTCCAGGCCCAACTCGTGCCGCTCCATATCGAGGAGGGTGCCGGCAATGCCCTCGTTGGTCTCTAATCGCAGGGGCATCGAGCCGGTCATCAAGGCCTGGCTGTCGGCCAACTCGTCGCCGGGAACCGGCTCGTCGCGCAGGCGGCGCACCTCGTGCAAAATGCCGTCGATGGCCCGCTGCACATTGGCCGGGTTCACGCCTGCAATCGCCGACCAGGATCCGGCGCCCAACCCCGCATCCAGGCTACTGTAGACATAATAGGCCAACCCCTGCTCGTCGCGCACGCTATCGCCCAGGCGGCCCATCATGCCAAACACTCCCAACACCGTATTGGCGACCCGGGCCGGCATAAAGTCGGGTGCCTTGCGGGTCAGGCCGGGCCAGCCCAGGACGATGTCGGCCTGGGTTTTGCCCTCGATCGGGGTGTCCTGCCGCTGCCGCTGCTCCAGATGCACGGCGGGCGGGATGCTGCGGTTCGGCGTGACGCCGGGGGCTTGCCATGACCCCAAGGCAGCGCGGACCTTGTCCACGGCAGCCGTTGCCGACACGGCGCCCACCACGGCGAGGACCATACCCTCCGGAGAGAAATGTCTCTGGTAGTAGTTCAGCAGATCTTCTCGCCCCAGTTCCGAGACCGTCTCCTCATAGCCGTACACGCTGCGGCCATAGGGATGCTCGGGGAACAGCAAAGCGTCAAAGGTCAACTGGGCCATACGCCGCGTGTCATGGGCTCGCCGCTGCAAGCCGGTGAGCACCTGGCCCCGCAGCGTGGCGACCTCCCTGGCTGGAAAGGTCGGACGCATCAGGCTGTCGGACGCGACCTCGAGCAGGAGATCCAGGTCTTCGGCCAGCGATTTCCCCCCAAAGCTCACGGTGTGGGTCCCGGCAGAAAAGCCCAATTGGGCGCCCACCGACTCGAGCGCCTGGTTGATTTCGCCAAAAGTGCGCCGTTCGTTGCCGCGCATCAGCGCCCCGGCGGTGAGATTGGCCAGGCCGGCCTGCTCGGGTG
>CAYVLO010000459.1:0-353 GCA_964452125.1 uncultured Anaerolineaceae bacterium
GTCGGAGAAGCTTTCGCGCCGGCCTGGTCCCCGGATGGCGAGACGTTGGCGTACATCTACCAGGAAAAGGCAGAGGAGCCGAGACGTGCGGCCCTTTACAGGTTGGATACCGGGCAGACGGAACTCGTCGGTGCTCCCGAGGAGAGGTTGCGGTCGCTGGCCTGGTCTCCCGATGGGCGCTACTTGCTCCTCGACAGCGGCACGAGCATGGCGGGGTGGATCGCCATCGTCGAGGTGGCAAGTGGGCAAACGGTGCACGAATCGGTGACCGCCGTGGGCTTTGCCTGGTCTCCCGACGGTCAACGCCTTAGATGCGGGGTCCGGGGGCCCGCAGGGCCCCGGCGCGGGGGGGT
>CAYVLO010000459.1:453-3026 GCA_964452125.1 uncultured Anaerolineaceae bacterium
GGGCAGCCCTAAACGAAACAGACCTCCGAGGTGATGTACACCTCGGAGGTCTTGAATTTACAGCCACGAATTGCACGAATTCAGAACAGGCGCATAGCGCCAGGCCGACGGAGACCGACCGGGCACGCCTTAGATGCGGGGTCCAGGCCGCCCTTCTGCGAGCGCGTTAGGCCCCGGCGCGGGGGGGTGGGCAGCCCTAAACGAAACAGACCTCCGAGGTGATGTACACCTCGGAGGTCTTGAGAGATCAATGGGCCTGTCCATATTGAGAATTGCTGAGGCGTCGAATACAGCGCTTGATCTTTTCGGCAAAAGGGTGTACAATAGAATCCCAAAGCCGGTTGAGCCGGCCAGGCTCAACCCCCAAAATCCAATCAAGGCAGAAGGGATAGTACACTTTGACCACAATAAAAAAACTATTGATTGGGCTGGCGCTGACGCTGATGATCTTTAGCGGGGTGGCTTGCAACCTCTCCGATCTGGCTCAACGGTTGATGACGCCCACGCCCGAACCCGGCCCGGTCGCTGTGATTACCGTAGAGCCTGAAGTCATTGTCGTCACGCCGACGCCAATGCCTCTGGGCGCCCTGTCGCCGGTGGACGTGGAAGAGCAGTTGGTGATCGATCTCTACGAGCGGCTGGCGCCGGCGGTGGTCTGCGTCACCGCCCGCGACCAGTTTGGCAGTTGCATCGGCTCGGGCTTTGTCATCGACGCCGAAGGCTATATCGTCACCAACAACCACGTCGCCATCGCGGCCCCGAACCTGCTGGTGACGCTAGCTGACGAACACACCGTGCCGGCCGAGATCGTCGGCGCCGACGTGGGCAGCGACCTGGCCGTCCTCAAGATCGACCCGCCGACAGATGGGTTGACGGTGGCCGAGCTGGGCGATTCGGAGACACTGCGGGTGGGCCAACGGGCCATCGCCATCGGCAACCCCTTTGGGCTGGAGCGCACCGTGACCACCGGCGTGATCAGCTCGCTGGGGCGGACGCTGGCCCGCGACGACAGCGACTTTCAACTGGCCCAGGTGATCCAGACCGACGCAGCCATCAACCCCGGCAACTCGGGCGGCCCCCTGTTTGACTCCCAGGGACGGGTGGTCGGCGTCAACACGGCCATCCGCTCGAACACCGGCACCAACACCGGCGTGGGCTTTGCCATCCCCGTGGATATTGTCAAGCGAGTGGTGCCCGAGCTGATCGCCACTGGACGCTATCAGCACACCTGGGTGGGCGTGCGCGGGCGAACCATCTCCCCCGAAATGGTCGAAACTATGAACCTGCCGGTGGAAACGGGGGTGCTGGTGGCCGAGGTCACACCCAATGGGCCGGCAGCCAAGGCAGGACTGCGGGGAGGCACCCGCGAGGTCAACGTCTCGGGCATCCCCATGTTGGCCGGCGGCGACATCATTCAGGCCATTAACGGCCGCCAGGTCAAGCGGTTCGACGACCTGATCAACTATCTGGCCACCCAAACCAGCGTGGGCGACGTGGTGTCGCTGGATGTGGTGCGGGGCAACGAGTTTCTGGTGATCGAGGTCACGCTGGAGGAACGGCCCAACGAGTAGGGCCGCGCCAGCGCCCCAGGCGGCGGGAGAGGCCTCATCTGTCCCATCCGCAAAAAGGAGGAAACGAGTTCGCAGCGAGGCGATAAACGCGAGGGGGTCGATTTGCCGTCGCCGACGACGGAAAAACAACTGAATACGGGATCCTACACTCTCTAACAAAAGGAGGGCCGAATGTTCACGAGTCAAGATCTGGACAAATTGCTGAGTTTTCGGAGCGAGCAAGCGCATGTCCTCAGTCTGTATCTGAATGTGGACCCCACGCAGCAGACCACGGAAAAGTGGAAGCTGATGCTTCGGTCGCTGCTCAAAGAGGCAGCGGGTGACGCCGAGCCAGCCGACATCGAGGCAGTCGAGCGGTACTTTGACTTTGAGTACGACTGGAAGGGCAAGGGGGTGACGGTCTTTTCCTGCCAGGAAGCCAATTTCTGGGCCACCCATTCGCTGGCAGTTCCGGTGCAAAACCAGGCCTATGTCTCCCATCGTCCGTACATCAAGCCGCTCACCGATGTATTGGATGCCTATGGACGGTATGGGGTTGTCCTGGTGGATGGAGTTGGGGCGCGGATGTTTCTTTTCAATCTTGGCGAGTTGGTAGAGACGACCGGATTGTTGGGTGAAGAAGTGCGGCGCGCCAAGCATGGCGGGGCGTCGGGCGTGGCGGGGATGCGCGGTGGGGCAGCAACTCGAACGGCCCGCCGGGAAGAGAGCGTGATCGAGCGCAACCTCAAAGAGGTGGCCGACGCCACCGAAGCCTTTTGCACCAAAGGCGGCTGCACGCGGTTGGTGTTGAGCGGGACCGATGCGAATGTCAGCCAGTTCGAGGACCTGCTGCCCAAGGTGCTGCGCGACAAGGTGATCGGCCACTTTCCCATCGAGTTTGGCGCCCCCGTCGCCGAGATCCAGTCTCGTTCCATGGAGATCATCGAGCAGGAAGCGCTGGAGCGGGAAGTGGCTCTGGTCGAAGAGCTGCTGGCGCGCAGCACCTTGGGCAGCAGGTCCTCG
>CAYVLO010000460.1:0-3023 GCA_964452125.1 uncultured Anaerolineaceae bacterium
CGGCTTTGCCGCCTTCGTTCCTCAGAATGACAACCCTCTCCGACAGGCTGCTAGGACGGGGGCGGCCTATACGCCTGACAGACCATCGCGCTCCGTGTCCGTATGGCGCCACCCTTGCCCCAGTCATCACCCCCGTGGGCGCCAATCCAGGTTTGGGAATAGGCAAGCGATGTTTGCCCCGCTTGTGCAGCCTGCGCGGCGCCAAGGTTCCCCATTCCATAGGAATGGTTGCTCCAAACCCGAGGCCTTTGATGAACTCACCGACAAAGCTGAAATACACCCAATTGCCGGAAGGTTAGCACGTTTGTTTGACAATCGGTGCGAAATCGCGTATAGTTAGAGGAACAGAGCCAAGATTCAACACGACCCCAGGTGAACGTAGATGGAAATTGGTACGGTTCGACAGATCGACATTGACAACGAGATGCAGGGCGCCTATCTGGACTATGCGATGAGTGTCATCATCGCCCGGGCCTTGCCCGACGTGCGAGACGGTCTCAAGCCGGTCCATCGGCGGATCCTGTACGCGATGCACGACATGGGCCTGCGGCCCACCCGCCCCTACAAAAAGAGCGCGCGTATCGTCGGTGAAGTCTTGGGCAAGTATCACCCCCACGGCGACGCCGCCGTCTATGAATCGATGGCCCGCATGGCCCAGGATTTCAGCCTGCGCTATATGCTGGTCGACGGTCAGGGCAACTTTGGCTCCATCGACGGCGACAGCCCGGCAGCCATGCGCTACACCGAGGCCCGTATGGCAGCCATCGCGGATGAGATGCTGACCGACATCGACAAAGAGACGGTCGATTTCGCGCCCAACTTTGACGACACCCTGACCGAGCCCACCGTCCTGCCCGCGGCGCTGCCGAACCTGCTGGTCAACGGCGCGTCGGGCATTGCCGTGGGCATGGCGACCAACATCCCGCCCCACAATCTGGGCGAGATCTGCGATGCCCTGGTCTATCTCATCGACAACTACAAGACCATCGAAGAGATTTCGGTCGAAGACCTGACCCGCTTTGTCCAGGGGCCCGATTTTCCCACCGGAGGGGTGGTCTACCGCTATGCCGGAGAGGATGGCAACGGCGACCGCATCGACCTGATCCGCAACGCCTACGCCCTCGGTCGGGGCCGATTGACCGTGCAGGCCAAGGTGCACATCGAGCAGATGAGCCGCAACCGCAGCCGCATCGTCGTCACCGAGCTGCCCTATCAGGTGAACAAAACCCGCCTCATCGAGCGCATCGCCGAACTGGTGCGCGATGGCCGCATCGAGGGCATCACCGATCTGCGGGACGAGTCGGACCGTCAGGGGATGCGCATGTGCATCGAGATGACCCGAACCGTCGAAGCCCGAGAGGTCCTTTCCCAGTTGTTCAAACTCACGCCGATGCAGTCCACCTTTAGCATTCGGATGCTGGCGTTGGTGGATGGCGAGCCCCGGATGCTCCCGCTCAAGCGGGTGTTGGTCCATTTCCTGGACCACCGCCAGGAGATCATTACCCGGCGCAGCCGCTACCTGCTCGAACGGGCCCAGATGCGCGCCCACATCCTGGAAGGGCTGCTCAAGGCCCTGGACCATATCGACGAGGTCATTGACACCATCCGCCGATCGCGGACCACCGAAACCGCCCAGGCCAACCTGATAAAGCGCTTTGAGTTGACCGAGATACAGGCCCAGGCCATCCTGGATATGCCCCTCAAGCGGCTGGCGGGCCTGGAGCGCAAGAAAATTGCCGACGAGTACAAGGAAAAGCTCCAGGAGATCAAGCACCTGCAGGGCCTCCTGCGCAGCCCGGCCAAGATCCGGGCCGTCATCCGCGAAGACCTTTTGGCGCTCAAGCAGCGCTATGGCGACGCCCGGCGCACGACCATCGTCGACTCGGAAAAGGGCCACCACACCGCCCGCGATCTGGTAGAGGCCGAAGACGTGTTGGTCACCCTGTGGCAGGACGGACAGATCATCCGCTCGTCGGGCGTTCCCCGGGTCTCGTCCAAGGCCGTGCCCATCTCTCAGGTGTGGGGCAACACGCAGGATGACCTGGCCCTGTTTACGGCTTCGGGTCAGGCCGTGATGGTTCCCCTTCACCAGCTCCCGGCCGATCAGGATACTCCGGTCACCAGCCTGGTTTCCTTTGCCGGACCCGAGAGGCTCGTAGCGGCCCTGGCCCTCCCCCACCTGACCGGCGAAGAGGATGCGCCCGAGATCTATGTGACCCTGGCCACGCGGGGTGGGCGGATCAAGCGCATTGCGTTGGAGGATCTGGCTGCGGCCACCCGCGGATCTGTCACCGCCATGGGCGTCGAAGAGGGCGACGAGATGCTTTGGGCCGTTGCCAGCGCCGGCCAGGGCGAACTGCTCATGGTTACCCGCCAGGGCAAGGCTATCCGCTTCTCTGAGGAAGAGGTCCGGCCCATGGGCTTGTCGGCGGCGGGCGTGCTGGCCATCAAATTGGCCGATGACGACGTCGTGGTGGGGCTGGGCCTGGCGCAAGACGGGGCCTTTGTCGCGCTGATCACCGACAGGGGCTTTGCCAAACGCTCCCCCGTCCAGGACTATCCCGCCCAAAAGCGGTACGGTGGGGGCGTGCAGGCGGCCAAGCTCTCCAGCCGTTCCGGGCTCGTGGCCTCGGCGGTCGTGGCCACCGACGATCAGGATCTGGTGTTGGTGACTGAAAAGGGGAGGGTGACCAAGATGCCGTTTTCGGCCCTGGCCTCGCTGGGCCGGCCTGCGGCCGGCACGGGCAAGCGGCAAGACAACAACGAGCCCTACCTGGAAGGGGACAAGCACGGCCTGGCCAGCAGGCTCACGGTTCTGGCGGGGTCCAAGCCCAAGAAGGCCAAAGCCAAGTCCTGAAGGGGATCCGGGCGAAACCCGCGGGCGAGCACGCCGGCTCAAAAATGAATACATGCCTGGGAACACAGGGCAGGCGGTCGGGGATCCTTTTCGGCGGGAATTGCGAATTCGGCTTTTTCGGCGTCGCCGAGTTTTACGGGGTGATGAAGTGGCTTTCACCCATGTT
>CAYVLO010000461.1:0-3021 GCA_964452125.1 uncultured Anaerolineaceae bacterium
GGGGGTCCATGGGTTCCCCCTACGCGGGAATGACGCCGGAGGGCAACAGGTGGATGCCCGCTTGCGCGGGCATGACGACGGCAGTGGCCTGCGCCGACGGTGTAATCGACAACCGGTTTGACATCTGTGCCGACTTGCGCTACAATGGCCGCTGGCTGGTGCTTTTCCGAACCATAGGGCACCGGCTAACTGTTGCTAATGGAGAGTGATGTAGTATGAAACGGATGACGGGCGCCGAGATCCGCCAGAGCTTTCTCGACTTTTTTGCGAGCAAGGACCATTTGATTGTCCCCAGCGCACCCCTGGTGCCGGTGGACGATCCCACCTTGCTGCTGACCAACGCCGGCATGAACCAGTTCAAGAACTATTTCCTGGGGCTCGAAGAGCCGCGCCATCCGCGGGTGGCCGACGCCCAAAAGTGCATGCGGGTCTCGGGCCACATGAACGACCTGGAGGAGGTGGGGCATTCCCCTTACCACCATACCTTCTTTGAGATGCTGGGCAACTGGAGCTTTGGCAACTATTACAAGAAGGAGGCCATTGCCTGGGCCTGGGAGCTGGCGACCCGCGTCTGGGGGATGGACAAGTCCCGCTTGTGGAGCACCATCTTTCAGGATGACATGGGCGACCTGCCCACCGATGAGGAAGCCCGCGGCTACTGGCAGACCGAAACCGACATCGATCCCGAGCACATTCTGCCCTTTGGCCGCACGGACAATTTCTGGTCGATGGGCCCCACCGGCCCGTGCGGACCGTGCAGCGAGATCCACTATGACCGCGGGCCCGAGTTCTGCAACATGCAGCACGTGCCGGGGCACGTCTGTAGCGTGAACGGCGAGTGCACCCGGTTCCTCGAGTTCTGGAACCTGGTCTTTATCCAGTACGACCGCGATGCCGAGGGAAATCTGACCAACCTGCCCGCCCGCCACGTCGACACCGGCATGGGCTTGGAGCGGGTGGTGGCGCTGTCGCAGGGCGCCAAGACCAATTACGACAGCGATCTGTTCCTGCCCATCATGCGCCGCGTCCAGGAGTTGCTGGGCCACACCGACGAGCAGGCGGCCGAGAACCTGGTGGCCTATCGAGTCATTGCCGACCATGGCCGGGCGGTCACCTTTTTGACGGGCGACGGCGTGATCCCGGGCAACGAGGGCCGCAACTATGTGCTGCGCCTGATCTTGCGCCGCGCGGTGCGTTTTGGCCGCAAGATCGGCTTCACCGAGCCCTTTCTGGGCGAGGTGGCCAAAACGGTTATCGAGGCCTTTGGCGAGCATTATGGCGAGCTAAAGCGGCGCCGCGATTTCATCCTGAACGTGGTGCGCCAGGAGGAGGAGCGTTTCCAGCGGACCCTCGACATCGGCCTGTCATTGCTGGATAGCATCATCGACGACCTCAAGGCCGAGGGCGGTTCGACGATCGCCGGCGCCGATGCCTTTCGGCTGTACGACACCTTTGGCTTTCCCGTGGACCTCACCCGCGACGTGGCCCAGGAGCACGGGCTCTCGGTGGACGAGCCGGGCTTTCGCGCGGCGCTGGAGGAGCAGCGCGAGCGAGCGCGCTCGGCTCAGCAGTTTGTGGTGGTCGACGATGAGGCGATGGAAGTCTATTCCACCCTCAGCGACCAGCTCAAGGCCCAGGGGCGCCTGGGACCCGACGGGGTAGAACGGATGCACTATCAGCTGATCGAGCTGGAAACTACGGTCCTGGCCCTGCTGCGCGACGGTCAGGTGGTCAAGCAGGCCAATCCCGGGGACGATATCGAGGTCGTGCTGGCGGCCACTCCCTTTTATCTGGAGAGCGGCGGCCAGATGTCGGACACCGGGATGATTGCCCGCTACGAGGGTGACGAGCCCGACCCCCGCTGGCGTATTGACATCACCGACGTCCGCCAGCCGGCGCCAGGGTTGGTGGTGCACGTGGGCCAGGTCACTGAGGGGCGGGTTCGGGTCGATGATCCGGCCTGGGCCATCATCGACGCCGAGCGACGGTGGGATATTGCCCGTAACCACACGGCCACCCACTTGTTGCACAGCGAGCTGCGCTATATCCTGGGCGAGCACGTGCAGCAGGCCGGGTCGCTGGTGGCGCCCGAGCGCCTGCGCTTTGACTTTACCCACGGCGCCATGCTCACCCAGGAGCAATTGGACGCTGTGGAGCAATCGGTGAACGACGCCATCCTGGCCAACTATCCCCTGGACGATGAGGAGCTGCCCTATCAGGAGGCCGTGGCCCGTGGGGCGATGGCCCTCTTTGGCGAGAAATACGGCGACCAGGTGCGGGTGGTCAAAATTGGGATGCCCGAAGATCCCTTTAGCCAGGAGCTGTGCGGTGGCACCCACGTCCAGCAGACGGGCGATGTGGGCCTGTTCCGCATTGTGTCCGAGGGGAGCGTGGGCGCTGGTGTGCGGCGCATCGAGGCCGTCACCGGTCGGGCGGCCCAGGCCCTGGTCCGCGAGCGGCTGGGGGTGTTGGACAATGCGGCCACCCATCTGGGCGTGGCCCCCGAAGAGGTCGACCGGGCGGTGTTGCGCATGATGGGCGAGCTGCACGACCGGCAGAAAGAGATCGCCGATCTGCAACGTGAACTGGCCCGGCTCGAGTTTGATTCCCTCCTGTCGCAGGTGCAGGAGGTGGACGGCGTGTCGGTGTTGGCGGCTTCGGTGCAGGCGGCGACCATGGATACCTTGCGCGAAATGACCGATTGGTGCCGCAACAAGCTGCCCTCGGTGGTGGTGGTGTTGGGCGCGGTGATCGATGGCAAGCCCAACTTTGTGGCGGCCGTGACCAACGATCTGGTGGACCGGGGCTTGCGGGCCGGCGATCTGATCAAGCGGGTGGCCCAGGTGGTGGGCGGCGGCGGCGGCGGACGGCCGACCCTGGCCCAGGCCGGGGGGCGTTTCCCCGAGCGATTGCACGAGGCGCTGGCCCTGGTGCCCGCCGCGGTGCAAGAGCTGCTGGCGGCGGCATAGCCCGCAAGGTCAGCCACGAATTGCACGAACTTTACGCGGCAGCAAACGCCCT
>CAYVLO010000462.1:0-3016 GCA_964452125.1 uncultured Anaerolineaceae bacterium
ATGATTGCCACGTTGAAACCCTGGATGCCGAAAGGATTAACCCCAGACATCCTAACGCTTCGGTTCTTGTAAACATCTATGGATAGGAAACACCTCGCCACCCTCGAGTTTCCTCAGATTTTAACTCGTTTGGCCCAACACACATCGTTTTCCGCCGGCAGAGAGCTGGCTCTTGCCCTGGAGCCCTCGCCGGTATTTGTCGAAGTCGAACAGCGGCTGCAGGAAACGCGAGAAGCGCGCTACCTGCTCGACACCCAAGGCGGTCTATCGTTGGGAGGGATCCACGACATTCGCCCCCTCGTCCGCGGAGCCGCCCGCGGCGCCACTCTGCAACCCCCTGAGCTCCTCGACATACACAGCACGCTGCGAGTGGCACGGCGGGTGCGCCGTGTGCTGGGCAACCTTCAGGGCCAGGTACCCTTGCTGGCCGATACGGCCGCTCGCATTGAACCGTGCGAGGCGCTTGGGGAAGAGATCAACCGCTGCATCAATGAGCAGGGCGAGGTCGTCGATCATGCCAGCGCCAAACTGGCCCGTGTGCGTCGCGAGATGCGCACCGTCCACGAGCGCCTGATGGATCGGCTCAATCGGATGATGACCAATTCCCGTTACGTACCCTACCTCCAAGAAGCCCTGATCACTCAGCGGGGAGGACGCTACGTCATACCCATCAAGGCCGATTTCAAGGGACGCCTGCCCGGCATCGTGCACGACACATCGGCCAGCGGGGCCACCTTGTTTGTGGAACCCCTGGCTGTGGTCGAAATGGGCAATCAGTGGCGGCAGCTCCAGGTGGAGGAACAAAAGGAGGTTGAGCGCATCCTTGCCGAGCTGTCGGGTCGGGTGGCCAACCAGGCCGACGAGCTGGCATGGACGGTGGACGCGCTGGCCCAGCTTGACCTTGCCTTTGCCAAAGCGCACTATGCTTTCGAGTTGATGGCCACAGAACCGCGGTTGGTTCCCTTTGAAAAGAAACGATCGGGTCGGCATGAGGCACAGGGCCCTTCTTCCTTGCCCACCCATCCGGGCTCGGCCCTCGATCTGCGCGAGGCGCGTCATCCCCTGCTGGATCCCAAGACAGTCGTGCCCATCGACGTGGGCATTGACGAGGATTATTTTGTGCTGGTGCTTACCGGCCCCAACACCGGAGGCAAAACGGTCACACTCAAAACCGTGGGGCTTATGGCTGCCATGGCCCAGTCTGGCCTGCACCTGCCGGTGGCCGATGGCTCTTCCCTCTCGGTGTTTGAGGGCATTTATGCCGACATTGGCGACGAACAATCAATCGAACAATCCCTGTCGACCTTCTCCTCTCACCTTACCAACATCGTCCGTATCCTCGATCGCGTCGATGAGCGCAGCCTGGTGTTGCTCGACGAGTTGGGCGCCGGCACCGATCCCGTGGAAGGGTCGGCCCTGGCGCGGGCCATCCTGCAACACCTGCTCGAGCGCCGCATCACGACGCTGGTGGCCACTCACTATTCAGAGCTAAAGGCCTTTGCCCATACCACACCCGGCGTAGAAAACGCGAGCTTAAAGTTCGATCTGGAGACGCTTTCTCCCACCTATCACCTGCAGATCGGCTTGCCGGGTCGCAGCAACGCCTTTGCCATTGCGCAACGCCTGGGGCTGAGTTCGGTCATTGTCCGTGCGGCCCAGGCCCTGGTATCGCCCGAAGAGCAGCAGACGGAATTGCTCCTCAGCGAGATCCAGGAAGCGCACCGGCAGGCCCTGGTCGACCGCGATGAAGCCCGACTCAACCAGATCAAGTTGGCGGAACAGGAACACAAGCTATCAGCGCGCCTGGCGAGCATCGATGCGGAACGGGCGGCCATTTTGCGGGAGGCCCGGGCCGAAGCCCGGAGCGAGCTGGAAAGCCTCCGCCAGGAATTTGCCAAATTGCGCGAGGAGGCGGAGGAGGCCGCGCCCCAAGCCTCCTTGACCCAGCAATGGTTGGAGCAGGCGCGCGCCCGGTTGGCCGAAACGGAGAAAAAGCTGGTTCCGCCGCCCCCACCCCCGGCCCCCGCCGAGCCCCAGCGACTTCCCGGTGAGATTCGAGTTGGAGACACAGTCTGGGTGGCCGGCTTGAACACCACCGGCGAAGTGATGGGACTGGAGGGGGATAGCGCCGAAGTCCAGGTGGGCAGCTTTGGCGTCCGGGTGAGCAAGAGTGATTTGGAGCGCCGCGCCCGCGGCGAAGCATTGACGCCCGAGCCGTCGGTTTCCCTGAAAGGTCTGCCCTTCTCGCCGGGGGTAGAATTGGATTTGCGTGGGCAGCGGGTAGAAGAGGTGCTGCCTCAGTTGGATAAATACCTGGATGACGCCTTTTTGGCGGGATTGCCCTTTGTTCGCATTGTCCATGGCAAGGGCACCGGGGCACTGCGACAGACGGTGCGCCAACAACTTCGCAACCACCCCCTGGTCAAATCTTTCCGTTCAGGCGAAGATGGAGAGGGAGGCACAGGAGTGACCGTCGCCTACCTCGACGGCGATTGATGTAAGAGCCGCACGGCTGTTGCATTGTCCCTTGACGGCATACCGTCAACGCTCTCAGCTCGCGCGGGATCGCCAGATCCCGCGCTTTTTGCGGCGCATGGCAACCAAAGGTTGCACGCGATCCGCCGCGAGCCTAACGTAGGTGAATCCCGACTTTGCAACAGCCGTGGTAAGAGCCGCCTCCGGCTTTGACGCCGGACGGGGAATCTGTTATAATGTACTTGCCAACTGCGCTTGGGTTAATGGCGGACACCAACCAGAGGCGAATTTGGAATCATCGTGGTTCCAGTCGAGGAGAATGGTCGCCATGTAGACATGCAGATGCCCGCTGGGTGTCCCTTCAGTGTGTAGAGCAACTTTTTCTGCCATGAGGGTTTTGACAAGGTGAAGATCGGACACTCAAGCTACAGGGTATGGGCCAGAGCTTTTATCCGGCTGTTACCTAGCTTCTGTGGGTGGGCATGCCGGATTTTGCTTTTCTAGAGAGCGCAGTGCAAAGAAATCAAGACCAGGAAGGGGG
>CAYVLO010000463.1:0-3006 GCA_964452125.1 uncultured Anaerolineaceae bacterium
CGATTGACGACGGGGCAAAAGTATGCTACTATGCGGCCCATGAACGAACAACGTCTCTGCGATTACGAAGGCAGCAGTTACCGCACCGACTTTTGGGAAGGCCAGGGTCGGGAGTACGAGGATCTGGCCGAGCGGATTGCGCTGCGCAAGCTCATGCCCCCTGCAGCAGGGCGGCTGCTGGACATTGGTCCAGGGTTCGGTCGCCTGTCGGAATTCTATGGCGGCTACGACCAGGTGATCCTGCTGGACTATTCCCAGACACTTTTGCAACAGGCCCAGCAGCGCCTGGGTCGGGGTGGGCGCGTGCTGTACGTGGCAGCCAACTTTTACGCCATCCCCCTGGTGTCTGCCTCCATTGACACGGCCATGATGGTCCGCGTGATGCACCACGTGGAGAATGTGCCCGCTCTGCTGGGCGAGGTATCGCGGGTGTTGGCGCCCGGCGGCCAGTATATTCTGGAATTTGCCAACAAGCGAAACCTCAAGGCGATCCTGCGCCATACCCTGGGCAGGCAGGACTGGAGCCCGTTCGACCGCGCCCCCTACGAGTTCGTCGAGATGAACTATGACTTTCACCCCACCTGGATGGGCGAGCGCCTGCGTGAGGCGGGGTTTCACGTGCAACGACAGCGGACCGCGTCCCACTTTCGCATGGCCCCCCTTAAACGGCTGTTCCCGGCCAAGTGGTTGGCGGCGGCCGACGGCTTGTGCCAACCTACCGGCGCCTGGTGGCAGCTCACCCCCAGCGTCTTTGTCCAGAACCGGATCGAAAAGGCCGGAACCCGAGCCACCAGTGAGCTTTTTCGCTGCCTGAGCTGCAACAGCGACGACCTGACCGAGACCTCCGAGGCAATGATCTGTGAAAATTGCGGCCAGCGATGGCCCATCGAGGATGGGATTTACAATTTCAAAACCCCGCTGTAACAGGCGACATTCGGAATTTCGCACCGGTCGTCGGGAAATCAGAACAAATTTCCGCACAGAGGGCCTCTCAGTGCCCCCTCCCATTTCCACCTATGCGATGACCCTCCAATAGTTCGCCCCGGCCCAAGCCAAGATCGGCCCCCTTCGTTCCACGTGAAACATCCCCAAGGGATAGCGGATCGCCCCCGACAAACTACTATATCTAGTGCTCTCAGCCAGCGGTTGACGGGCACCGAAGACCGAGGCCCGGCTGTCTACCCCCATCCACAACCGCAAGCCACTGACGATCCTTGTCTCGAATTATCTGGTCGCCTCAGAGGCGTCGCGATAAAGGTTTACCATTTTACGGTCGACCTCGCCCACTTGAACTAATCGCGGTTTTGTAGTATACTACGGAATGTTCTGGGTTCGCCCCCAGATGTAGTGGAGGCATCCACCACCACCCCTACGACTAGCGTCTTTGAAGGAGGTCGCCATGAAGATCAGTTGCCTGCAAGAGAACCTGGCCAAAGGGCTGGCTACCGTAGGTCGGGCCGTGGCCGCCCGCTCCACCCTGCCCGTGCTCTCCAACATCCTACTGGAGAGCGATGAGGGACGGTTGCGCCTCGCATCCACCAACCTCGAAATCGGAGTAAGTTGCTGGATCGGCGCCCGTGTGGAGGAAGAAGGCCGAATCACCGTGCCCGCTCGCCTGCTGATCGAGTTCGTGAACTCGTTGCCCTCGGGTCAGATCGACATCGAATTGTCGGAAAAGACCCAAACCCTGAACCTCAAGTGCGCTCGCTTCGAGGCCAACATCAAGGGCATCGACGCCAGTGAATTTCCCGACGTGCCCACGGCCGAGAGCATCGGAGGGCGCAACAACCTTCACCTGGATGCCGCCACCTTTCGCAAGATGATCGAACAGGCCGTCTTTGCGGCGGCCACCGACGAAAGCCGCCCCATCCTCACCGGGGTCCTGGCCCAGTTTCACCAGGGCGGCTTGACTCTGGCGGCGGCCGATGGATTCCGACTGTCGGTAACCTCAGCCGACGTGGGCGCCGACCTGGACGAGACCATCAGCGTGATTATCCCGGCCCGGGCGCTCTCGGAACTTGGCCGCGTCGCCGGCGATCAGGAAGAGCCCATCGAGATGATCATCACCCCCTCCCGCAACCAGATCCTGTTTCACCTGACCAGCACCGATCTGGTGTCGCAGCTCATCGACGGCAACTTTCCCGATTACAACCAGATTGTACCCAAAAACCACACCACGCGCACCTTGGTCAGCACCCAGGAACTCCTCAAAGCGGTCAAAATGGCCTTCCTCTTTGCCCGCGATGCAGCCAACATCATCAAATTTAGCATCGTCCCCGGCAATGAACTTACACCAGGCCAGCTCATCGTCACCGGCACCTCAGCCGAATTTGGCGACAATGTCAGCGAGATCGATGCTGCGGTCGAGGGTTCGTCCATCGAGATCGCCTTTAACGCCCGGTATATGATCGACGCCCTATCGGTGATGGGCACCGCAGAGGTGACGTTAGAAACCAGCACTTCCAGCAGCCCCGGTGTGCTGCGGCCGGTGGGAGGCGCCGACTTTTTGTGCGTCATCATGCCCATGCACATTAACCGCTAATGACCACCTACCTTCAACAAATTCCCGCCCTCCTGGCTGCCCAGCCGGGAGGTTTTTTTCACCGGCAACTTTGGACTGTGTCCGCCCTGGACCCCACCCTCTATCGGACGGCCTATGGACCGATTAATTAAAGGCCTCAAAACGCTCGGGATCCAACTCACGGCCCAGCAACGGGCTGATTTCGAGCGTTATGCCCAAGAATTGATCGAATGGAATCAAAAATTTAACCTTACAGCCATCACTGACTATGAACAGGTCCAAATTCGTCACTTTCTCGACTCACTTTCGTGCCTCGCCGCCGAAGAGGCACGGACGGCTCTGAAGCGCCCCACCCCCTGTGTCATCGACGTCGGCAGTGGCGCCGGCTTCCCCGGCATCCCCTTGAAGATCGTCTGCCCAAACATGCACCTCACCCTGCTGGAGGCCACCGGCAAAAAGGTCACCTTCCTGGAGCACATCATCGA
>CAYVLO010000464.1:0-3000 GCA_964452125.1 uncultured Anaerolineaceae bacterium
CACCTACTACGATTCGATCCACGCCCTCAAGGGCGTCTCCCTGCACGTGGAAGAAGGCGAGATCGTCACCCTGATTGGCGCCAATGGAGCGGGGAAAAGCACCACCCTGAACAGCATCTGTGGCCTGTATCACCCCCGTAGCGGGTCCATCCTTTTCAACGGCGAACCCATCCACACTCTGCCTCCCCACACCATCGTTGCCCGCGGCATCTCCCAAGCGCCCGAAGGCCGCCGCGTTTTTGGCCGGCTTACCGTCACCGAAAACCTCCTGATGGGCGCCTATTCCCGCAGCGACAAGGCCGCCATCCAACAGGACGTGCAACAAGTCTTTGAGATTTTTCCCCGCCTGGAAGAGCGCCGCGGGCAGCTCGCCGGCACCCTGTCGGGCGGCGAACAGCAGATGCTGGCCATTGGCCGCTCGCTCATGGCCAAACCTCGCCTCCTGCTGCTGGATGAACCGTCGATGGGACTGGCGCCTATCCTGGTGGAAACCATCTTTGAGACCATCCGCACCATCAACAGCCAGGGTACCACCATCCTCCTCGTCGAGCAGAATGCTCTGATGGCCCTGTCCGTCGCCCAACGGGGCTATGTGCTGGAAACAGGCCAGATCGTGCTGCACGATTCGGCCCAGGTTCTTCAACAAAACGAAATGGTACGCAAGGCCTACCTGGGGGAACAATAGCAAGGGCGGGCGCGCCCCAGCATTTCCAAATTTGGCCTACGCGAACCCCACAATGCTCCCAGTAGCTCGCGCGGGATCGCGTGCAACCTCCGGTTGCCCCCCGCGCCTGGGGCCCGGATCTGGCGATTGTGCCAAATGGCCCCCAGCAGGGGACCATTTGCCACAATCGGTATTTGGTACTTTGGCCCCCAACCACAAGATGTAGTGGTTGGGGGCCAAAGTCCCAAAATGCGATCCGGGCCGAGCGAATCGGCAAAGTAGGGGCACGGCATGCCGTGCCTTATAGACATCTATCTGCTCGCTACACAGTGCGCACCTATGGAGCAGGGCGCCTTGGCGTCACAAAGGTCGCGCGGGCTCCGTCTTGGCTTGCCAGGCAGCGCACACCAAAAGGGAGGACCTCGATGAATACAGTGGACCTATCGCGATTTTTTCTTTCGAACGCATTCGAGATATTGGGGCAGGTCACCGCAGACCTCACGCAGGGACAGGCGGACTGGATCCCGCCGGGCTGCGCCAACCCCATAGGCGCCATATACTGGCACACCATCTCGGGCGCCGACGAAGTCGTCCATCGTTGGCTGATCGGCAGCCCAGAATGCCTGCACCAGCGAGAGGGCTGGCGCGCCAGGATCTTGACCCTTGACGCGCCCGAACCAGCCCACGGAGAGAACTGGCTGGAGTGGATGCGCACCGTACGCATCGACCTGCCAGCGATGCACGAGTATGCCCGAGCCGTCGCCGCCGACCTGGACGCCTGGCTGGCCTCCCAATCGCCCGACGATTTGGAACGCGTGGTCAAAACACCGATTGGGGACTTGAGCGTGGCCACAACCCTGGGAATGTTTGTGGTCTGGCACATCGACGCCCACTGCGGCGAAATCTCGGCCCTCAAAGGCCTTCAGGGAGCGCGGGGGTATCCGTTCTAAGAAGGGACCTTTGGAGTGCGGCGCTTGAGCGCCGAATAGAGCAGAAAGCCGTGTAGGGCAAACCGAGGCTGTCACCCCCGCTTGCGCGGGGGTCCACGCAGTTCCGACAAAGAATAGATGCTGCCTGCGTGTACGCAGGCGCTTATGCGCGAGGACACTCGCAGCAGGCATAACGGCAGCAGGCGGACCCCAACTTCCGGCTTCTCATCCTTACCCTGATGCGCGGGGCGCGGCTTGCCGTGCCCCGTAGTTTATCTGCTCGCCGTCCCCATTTCGGCACGGCGCCGGGGCGTCATTCCCCAGACTCGACCTTTTCAGCCGCCCTGCCCGCCGCCAGTTGCTTTTGCACCTCGGCCACCAACTGCTCGATGGTCACCGGCTTGCGCAGGAACTTCCGGACCCCCATGCCCGCCATGTGGGCCTGCTCCAGATCATCGCTCAGAGGATTGGCCGAAAGCACAATGATGGGAATGTCACGGGTCGCTACGTCTTCTCGCAGCCGCCGGATCGTCGTCGGCCCATCCATCCGTGGCATCTTCAGATCCAGCAGAATCAGGTCCGGTTTGTCGGCTGCCACGGCCGCCAGCGCCTGAACTCCATCGTAGGCTTCGGTCACGTCATAGCCAAAATGGATCAGGCTGTGCTTCAGCCAACCCACAATGTCGATCTCGTCGTCCACCACCAGGATCTTTTTGTGTCCTTTGCCCTCCTCGGACAGAATCCGGCGCACCGACCGGAGCAATTCCCCTTCATCCAGGGGCTTGACCAGATAATCGGCAGCCCCGGCTACCAACCCCTCGTCGGGTTCAGGCAACACCGAAACCACCACCACCGGAATACGGGACGTCGCTGGATCCTCCTTGAGGGACTGGAGCACCCGCAGCCCATCCACGTCCATCAGCAGATCGAGGGTAATCAGCTCGGGCTGCAACTGGCGCGCCACACTGACCACCCGGTTGCCATTGGTCACCACAGCCACACGAAAGCCCTCTTTTTCCAATTGAAACTTGAACAGCCCGGCCACATCGGCATCGTCGTCCACCACCATGATCCAGGGTCCCGAGGGCATCAACCTGGGGCCCGTCGTCGCCGGCGAACCCATCTCGCCCAGGGCCGAACGTTCACCCACGCCTGCCGGCAAGGGCAGGGTAAACCGGAAGGTCGAACCTTGGCCCAGCTCACTATCCACCCAAATCTGCCCGCCATGCAACTCGACCAGCGACTTGGTGATATTCAGCCCCAGGCCAGTGCCGGTCTGCTGACGGACCGCCGAATCGTCGGCGCGGAAAAAGCGCGTAAAGAGATGGGCTTGATCCTCGGCCGAAATGCCCACCCCCGTGTCCACGACCTCCACCAGCAATTGGCCTTGCTGCACCCCTGCGCGCA
>CAYVLO010000465.1:0-2999 GCA_964452125.1 uncultured Anaerolineaceae bacterium
TGCCATCAAGTGGCGGTCATGTATGCCGGGCGCATTGTCGAGTTGGCAGACGTCATTGAGCTCTTTGAAAACAGTCGGCACCCCTACACCCATGGGTTAATGGACTCGATACCCACCGGCGCCTCACGCACTGGGCGGCTTATTTCCATCGCGGGTCAGCCGCCCAATCTATTGAATCTGGCCCCCGGTTGCCCCTTTGAGCCGCGTTGCCGGTATGCTGTGGATGCCTGCCGCTCGGCAGAGACCCCCCTGCGCCCAGTGTCTGACGGGCATCTATCAGCGTGCATTCGATTTGAGGAGATATGGGATTGAGCGCAATCGACACCGGCGGACAGCCTTTGGTTCAGATCCGGGATTTGTCCAAAACCTTTACCCAGAAAGTTTCGGTCATCAATCGCCTGTTAGGGAAAAAACCCGAATATGTTCGGGCCGTGCACGGCGTGGATCTCGACATCTATCCTGGTGAGACCCTGGGCTTGGTTGGCGAAAGCGGCTGCGGCAAGACTACCCTGGGCCGCTGTATCCTGAGATTGTACGAGCCCGATCGGGGCCAAGTGCTCTTTGATGGTCAGGACTTTTTGGATGTGCGAGGCCCGGCTCTGAGGCAGATGCGGAGCAAATTGCAGGTCATCTTCCAGGATCCCAATTCCTCCTTGAACCCACGGCTTCAAGTGTCCCAGATCATTGGCGAGGCCTGCCTGGTGCATGGCATTTGCTCAAGAGATGAAGTCAAGGGCCGCGTGGAGCATTTATTGAACACTGTGGGTCTGAGCTCTGAAATGATAGACCGCTTTCCCCACGAGCTGAGCGGAGGCCAGCGACAGCGCGTCGGCCTGGCCCGGGCCCTGGCTGTCGAGCCCAAATTCATTGTTGCCGATGAGCCGGTGTCGGCTCTGGATGTTTCGATTCAGGCTCAGGTGGTCAATCTACTGATGGACCTGCAAGAGAAGCTGAACCTGACTATGCTGTTCATCACCCACGATCTGAGGTTGGTACACTATATTAGCCATCGGGTGGCAGTGATGTACCTGGGAAGCATCATCGAACTAGGCCCGAGTGAGGCCCTGTTTGAGCGTCCCCTGCATCCTTACAGCAAGGCTCTGCTGGCCGCATTGCCCAAGATCGATCCCAGAGATCGAGCCAAAGCGGCAGCCATTCAAGGCGAGCCCCCCAGTCCTATCCACATCCCGTCGGGCTGCTCGTTCCACCCCCGCTGCCCCATCGCCACCGAACGATGCAAAATCGATGAACCTGAGCTTCGACCCATCGATGGCGGACGGATGGTAGCTTGTCACCTGGTTGAGCCAGAACACTCCTAGCCCGCTTCCCGTTCCAGCCTGTGGCGGAGGGCCGTGCGCATCGCCTCGTGCTCGCTCCAGGGCCGCTCGACCGTGCCAAAGCACATCGATTGCTCGTGCCCCTTGCCGCAGGCGATGACCACGTCGCCGGGCCGGGCCAGATCGACGGCGAACTGGATGGCCTCCGCCCGGTCGGGGATGCGGAAATAGCTCTGGCCCAACACGCCCCCGGCCTTCTCGGCGCCCCGCGCCATCTCGTCCAGGATCGCTTCCAGCGACTCGGTGCGGGGATCCTCTGCTGTGAGCACGGTGACGTCAGCCAGCTGGGCGCCGATCTCACCCATCCAGGCCCGCTTGTCTCGATCCCGTTCACCGGCGCTGCCAAACAGGGTGATGACCCGGCCCTGGGCGAGCGACCGGGCCGTTTCCAGCGTCCGCTGCAGGGCGTTGGGGGTGTGGGCGAAATCAACCACCGCCAGGAAATCCTGACCCTCGTCTACCCGCTCCATGCGACCGACGATGCCCTTGAGTTGTGCCACTCCCTGCTGGATGGACGCCGCCGGCACGTCCAGGGCCAGAGCCGCGCTGACCGCCGCCAGGATATTGGAGATGTTGTGATCCCCCACCAGGGTGGTCTGTACATCGAAGGAACCTGCCGGCGAGTGGACGGTGAACCGCATCGCGTCGGTTGAACGCCGGATGTCGGTCGCCACCACCTGGGCCGTGCGGCTTGGGTGCGCCCCGGCGATGCCGTAGGCGATCTGGCGATCGGCCGGAATGGGTTGCAGGTAGCGATAGGAATCGTCATCGGCATTCAGCACCGCCACCTTGGGCATGCCGGCTTTGCGATGCCCGGTGGTCAAATGGCGAAAGAGCCGGGCTTTGGCCTGTTGGTAGGCCTCCAGGCTGCCGTGAATGTCCAGATGTTCGTGGGTGATGTTGGTGACCACCGCCAGGTCAAACTCGCAGGCCGAAACCCGGTGCTGCTCCAGGCCGTGGGAGGTCGTTTCGAGTACGGCGATCTCGATGCCGGCGCCCACCATTTCGGCCAGGTAGCGCTGGACATCGGGGGCGTCGGGGGTGGTGGTGTGCAACCCCGTGTCCATCACCCGCTCGCCGATGACGGCGTTCACCGTGGTCACCAGTCCAGCCTTGCGCCCGGCGGCCTGGAGAATGCTGTGCAGCAGATTTGCGGTGGTGGTCTTGCCGTCGGTGCCGGTGATGCCCACCACGGTCAGCTTGCGGGCGGGGAAATCGTGCCAGGCCGCCGACAGAAAGGCCAGCGCCTCGCGGCCGCTGGGCACGACGATGATCGGCACGGGCGCCCCTTCCACGGGCCGCTCAGCCACAATGGCCACAGCGCCCCGTTCCACGGCCTGGGCGATATAGTCATGTCCATCGGTCGCCACCCCCCGGTAGGCGACGAACAGGCTGCCCGGCGCGACCTGACGCGAATCACAGGTGATCGCTGTGACGGTAACGGCTGTGGGACCGCCGCTCACCTGAGCGCGGGGCAGCGCGGCCAGCAGATCGGTGAATTGCATCGAACCCTTTGGGGACAAGGCGCCCTCCCATGCGGTTCCAGGAGCGCGCGCCCTGGAACCTTGTTTCATCGAGGAGCCAGTATAACCCAAAGGGCGGCATCGGTCAAAGCCCACAGGGCCAAGTTCGAAAGTAGAGGGCACGTTGCAACGAGCCTCT
>CAYVLO010000466.1:0-2993 GCA_964452125.1 uncultured Anaerolineaceae bacterium
GCCAGGAATCTACTGCTCTCTATTCGATTTGAAAGGTGCGAAATTTAGGCTAAGGATGATAGGCAGATAGGCCCGGCTGGCCCACGGGATGATGGTCCGGTTCAGCCTGAGGGCAGGGTCTCCCAAAAGCGTAAAGGTATCCAGCAGGTCGAGGTTCTGACCGGCAGTGGCCAGGGATAATTTGCCGGCCCAAGTAGCCTGCCCCACCGTACTCACCGTGTCGCTGAAAACTGCCCGAAAGAAACCATCGGCCAGCCTGCTGTGACCGGTGCTGACTCCCAGACCGGTCGCGCCCCAGGCAGCTACACCGCCGCCGCCATCCAGTGTGAGTAACTCCTCGTCCAGGGTTGGCTCCGGCCTGTGAAACGCGCTGGTAAAGCATGTCATCTCGATCACAATCGGCCAGCGGCGGTCGTTGCGCAGCGTGGGCACGTCGTCCAGGTGAAATAATCGCTCGGCGGCCCACTGTTGCCACGATGAATGGCCTGTGAACTGGACAACCATTGCGCCGGCGTTCCAATAATTCAACACGGCCTGCTGGGTGGTCGTAATCGTTGTTGCCGGCGGCGTAAAGTAAATTCGCTGCGACGCAAAAGGCGCGGTCACATAGGCAGTAGCCATCCTCTCTGATTCAGCCGCAAAGTCGCCGGCCTCGTCCGCGTTGTCGGCCACAAAAGTCACATTTGCGTTCCAGCCGCCGGGAAAGGGATTTGTCTCGTACTGCACGATCTTGTTCACCACGACCTGCGTCTCGGTCAATGTTTTGACTGGCAGGCGGCCAATCAGCATATCAGGCAGGATGTCTTGCCCATCCACCGCGACGTAGCGATTATCGGCGGCCGTCTCACCTGCCCACGGATCTACATCGGCCAGGTAAGGCGGGATTAACGTGGGCGGCGATCCGTCGCGATATTGCCTGGGGTCAAAGCTCCCGTCGCCGACCAGCACCACGTAGGTGGGGCGCGTCGGCCAGGCGGCGTAAGCGTGCGCCAGGTAAGCGCGGATGGCCTCTGGATCAGGCCGTCCATCGCCGTAGGCATCATAGATGGCTTGTACATTTTCGACCGCGACGGTCAGGCCTTGCGCTTGACGCAGCGCGAGCAAGCCATCCAGCGCGGGGATCAAATCCGTCGGCGCGATCATGACATAGTCGGCGCCCGTCAAATCCAGGCTTGTTTGCAGAGGTTGCACCGGGCGCAATGCAACGGGAAACAGCAATCCGCTTTCCGTCGTCAGCGCGTAGTGATGCGATCCGCCCACTACTGGATCGCTTAACGAGATGGTGTTCCCGGCCATAATCACGTCGGTCACACGCAGTGGAAGATCAGGGTTTGTTATGTCGTAAACGCGAAGGCCGGCGGTGGAACTGAGCGCAAGCGTATAGGCGTGTGCCATTGGCTGACCGGTGAAGATGACCGAATCGCCAAAGGGCGCGCTCCCGCGTGCATAGCGGATTGAAAAGGCATCCAGCCACGCGCCTTCGATGCCGACGCCGGGCATGCCGGGCAAGTTCAGAATAACCGTGTTGTTGTTACTCAAAAGCCCGGGGCGGATTGGCAGTGTGGCGGTTATCGCCTGCTTCCCGTTCCATTCGACGTTCCCCAGGAGCATAGCATTGAGAGTTGCTTCCACACGATGATCGGGGGTGACGGCGGGAACATCGGTGTAGCCGATCAACCTCAGGGTCAGCGTGGCCGGTTGCGCCGCGTCCACTGTCGGCAAACTGATCGAATACGAGGCCGTTGGATGGCCTGGACGTTTCAAGTCATCCCACGTCCAGTGGTCACCGTCGCGCCCGGGGGAGATGGGCCCGCAAAAGCAATCGGGGGTATACAACTGATTGACCTCGGCCGTTTCATCGGCCCAGGCGATGCCCACGGGTTGACCGGTGGGGACGGCCGGGCGGTTTTGTATGCGGAGCGGCGAGCTGGATGTATCCTGCCGGAGGAAGTAGACGTCGGTGGGCGTCCACCGGCTAAAGCGCGGTTCTGCGTAGAAAAGCAGGCGTTCGCCTGGCTCAAAGCTCGCATCCTCATCGCCGTCCCATTCGGCGGCGATTTCCTGTCCAGCGCGTACCAGATGCAGCGTATGCGGGTCAACGTTTCCCACAGGAAAGCCACTCCCAGCCAGGGCTTCATACGTGATAGCCGTCAGCCCGGGCGTACGGACTTGGGCGGTCCACGCCGAGCCGGCGAGGTCTGAATTTTGGATATCGGGCTGGAGCTCGGCAGACGGATTCTGGATGGTGGCCGTTGCAGGCTGAACCTGCTCTGGGTTGATGACCACAGAGCGCAGAGCGGCTAACAAAGGATCGGGCGATGCGGCGCGTGGCTGGTCGGCTGGTTGCCCTGCAAAAGTGAGGGAGACACGCACATGGGTCGTCACGCGCAGGCGCGCTTGAGGATAGTTCCCTATCGGGCGGGCCGGGTAGAACACCAACCGCGCCAGGCGCACGCCGCGCACGATGCCAACAGGCTCGAGCACGACGGGTTCACCTTCGTCGCTTTGAGCCGGTTGAACGGAGGAGGCTGGTGAAAAGTCGCCTCCAATAGGATGTCCGGCCGCATCACGTTGGACGCCTGCGGGGAATGGCGCAAGCGCCAATGGACCGGGCAGCGGTCTGTCTGTCTCTTTGGCCAAGATCACCCGCAGGGTTGGAATCGCGCCATGGGGCACAGCGACCAACTCTGAGAAAAAAGGGAGCACTGGCGTGCCGGGCCGGGCAGTGTACGAGCAACCGGGCAGCCGCACATCGGTGGTCCCGTCAGCACGCGATACGATCTGCGCCTCGGGGGCGCGCCAATCCACGAGTAGGCCATCAGCGGTGGCAGTCACGACCGGATGCTCAAAAGGCGTCGGCGGCGAAGCCAGCACTTCGCCGCCGACGATGCCATCAAGCGCGCTGCCCAAAGCGATCAATCCAATGCACCCCGCGCGCAACAACGTGATCATCAGGGTCGAGCACGTCCGTCTCTGCTTGGCCATGCAGATCA
>CAYVLO010000467.1:0-2991 GCA_964452125.1 uncultured Anaerolineaceae bacterium
GACCGTGACCCATCCGGGTTGCGCGGCTCCGGTGTGTGGCTCTGCGGAGTGGAGGCTTTCTTCGGTTCGGAATCGACGGAGCGATTGCGTACCTGGGACGTGGGATTTTGCGTCCCATTTGCCGATTGGGCCAGAACGTGAGCAGCGACAAGCTCACGAGAGAGAGCTAACATGCTGATAGCCCCTAGACCAAGAGCCATCTTCTTTGCCCTGCTCATTTCGGCGGTCCTGCTGATGGGCAGCAGCCTGGCTGTGCTCCGCGCGCAGTCGACTTGGTCACCGGCAGAAATCCTCTGGCAGGCCACGCCGGGCATGGGGCTGTACATCAACAATGCTACCCATCTTGTCACCGATCCTGCTGGAGCGGTTCATTTGGCTTGGCTGAACTTTCCCAAGGATGCCGGAAACAACAGCGATCAAGTTGCGATCTATTACAGCCGCTGGGACGGCCGCGATTGGACGACGCCCGTGGATGTTTTCGCCGCCACAAGCGCACAGCCGCTGGGCGCCCCGGTGTTGCTGCCCACCGAAGACGGGCGAGTGCATATCCTTTGGATTTCAAACAGCAGGTTGATGCGCAGTTCTGCCTGGGCCGACGATTCCGTGCGACCGCAAGCCTGGACTTCTCCGGTCGCGGCTGCCGACTTTTCGCGTCCAGTTCGCGCATCCTTTGATGCCACCGTGGATGCCCAAGGAGTCTTTCATGCTGTGGTTGTCGAGAATATGGGCAAAGCTTACTACCTTCGCTCGGAAGACCAAGGGGCTACCTGGTCCGAGCCCGGGCAGCTTTCCAGCCTGGGACCCGACACGGCCTCGTTTCTGCCCCAGCTCGCCGTCGCTCCGGACGGGCGCATTCATGTAGTGTGGTCTGAGGTGACGGCCGAAGATTATGGTCAAAGGTTAGGGGGGGTCTACTATGCCTTCTCGTATGATGATGGAGCCACCTGGAGTGAGCCGGTCGAGTTCGCCGGGCCCGGACACTCGGACGCCAACGTTGCGGTGTTCAAGGGAGACCAAGTCTACGTTGCCTGGAATGCCGGCACTTCTACCAGTGGAGGTCGCTACCTCAAGTACTCCAACGACGGGGGCGTGACCTGGAGCGACAGCCTCAAGTTCAGTGAAAGAGCCGGCCTCTCGAACTATCCGAGTATCGCCCTGGACAGCGTCGGCATCTTGCATCTAATGACCGGAGACGGCGAGTATGTGATGTGGGACGGCGCCACGTTCACGCCGGCCGAGCCGCTATCTCCCGTCTCGATCCAAACTGAGAGGTGCCGGTTGGCCATTTCCTCCGGAAATGTGCTGGTCGCCGTCTTCCCACCGGACGACGGCATCGTCTACAGTGCGGTGCGGCGGCTTGATGTGCCGGCCATCCCTACCCGGAAACCTGCCGCCCGCCCCGAAGAAACGGATCAACGCGCCGCTATACAGACGCCAGAGGTCACGGCTACCAAGCCTACCGCCGTACCCACCGAGCCCGGTGCGACGCCCGACACGCCACCAAGCGGCAATATGGCTCGCCCCTTGTCCGTGGTTTCGGGTTCCACCTCTCCCGTCCTGCTGGGTGTCGCCAGCGCAGTGATGGTTATCCTGGTGGCCGTTGTTCTCACCCTCTGGCGCCGCAAAAGATAGGATTGTGGATGACGAACGGTAGACTCAGGCTTTGCTTTTTGACACGCGACTATGCATTACAGCCGCCCTATGGCGGCGTGGCAACCTACGTGCGCGATGCTGCCCGGTGGCTGGCAGCCCAGGGACACGACATCGAGGTTGTGTGTGTGAACCGAAAACATGTTCCGCATACTACAGAGGATGGGCGGGTGAACGTGCACTTTGTCAGTCCCAAGCGGATCAAGCCGCGCCGACTGGTTGGCCTCGCCGCCCGGCTCCCGGGCCTTGACAGCCTCAGGGAGGCATACAGCGGCTGGGGTCTCCTTGAAAACTCGTTGGGCGGCTGGTCCACCGTCCGTCTCCTGTCTCGAGCTGCGCGGTTTGACCTGATTGAGTGTGATGACTACGAGGGCTTGGCCTTCTGGGGGCTGTGGCCAATCCATCGCTATCGCGTTCTGCTGAGAGGCCATGGCATCATCCATCTCGATTTGCCGTTCGCAAGGTATCCGGGTGCCCGGTTTCACCATTTCCTTGAGAGGCTTTGCGCAGACAGGGCCGACTTTATCCTGACGGCGTCGGAGAATCTGGTTGGCTGCTATCGAGCAGAACTCGGGCTTCGCCATAACCGCATTGCCAGCCTGGCGCTGCCACTCGACGTGCGCGATATGCCCCAGCGAGATGGTGACGATATAAGAACGGATGGGCAGGTAACTGTCCTCTACGTGGGTCGGCTGGAGCACCGCAAGGGCACAGACCTCCTGTTTGCTGCCCTTCCACTGGTGCGCCAGCAGTTTGCAGGGGTCCGCTGCGTGTTGGTTGGCGCTACCGAAGATGAGTTTACCGAACAGCTAGCGAGCTTTCTCGCGTCTAATGCAGGATGGGTCACATACGCGGGGGCACTCCCCCAGGACCAGGTTTTTGTGTACATGGCTCGCGCTGATATCCTGGCCTTTCCTTCTCGCACTGAGACCCTCCCCCGCACGCTAATCGAGGCGCAATTGCTCGGTCTGCCGCAGGTGGCCACTCGCGTGGGGGGGATACCGGAAGTTGTTGAGGACGGCGTGACCGGCTTGCTCATTGACAGCGACGACGCCGAAGCACTCGCAGATGCCATCGCCAAACTTTGCTTGGATCAGGGGCTTCGAACCAGAATGGCGGAGGCATCCCGAGCCAGAGCGCCTCGCAAATACGACATCGACACTATCATGGCGCAGCAGTTGGCCTTGTATCAGACCCTTGCCAACGGTAGCACGCCCGCCGGAGCTTTTGGCAATGCGCGGAATTTGATAGCATGATGCCGAATCGGGTGGATCGGATCTTGGAGCGCTATGCCCGGCGCCTGCAGTTGCTGCGAGGCGCTATGTTGAAGCTGCGCGGAAC
>CAYVLO010000468.1:0-2985 GCA_964452125.1 uncultured Anaerolineaceae bacterium
AGGCTGCTAGGAGCGCAGTGCCTGGAGGATCTTGTTGGCCATCGGCTCTGGCGTCAGGCCATAGTATTCAAGCAACTCATCGGCGCTGGCCGATTGTCCGAAGCAATCATCGACGCCGATCCGCAGCAGCGGCGGTGTCCCTCGCACCTCGGATAGGGTCTCGGCGACCGCACTGCCCAGGCCGCCGATGGTCCAATGCTCTTCCATACTGACGCACAGCGCCTTGCCGGCTGCTCCTTCCAGGATCGCGGCCGTATTCAGGGGCTTGAGCGTAGCCACATTCAGCACAGAGGCCTCGACCCCCTCGTTTGCCAGAAGATCGGCGGTGTCCAGCGCCAGCGCCGTCATAATGCCCGTGGCATAAAGGACCACATCAGAGCCGGAACGCAACACCGGAACGGCGCCCACCTTGAACTGATAGTCCTCCCCGAAAATCACGCGCCCCGGGTAGCGGCTGATGCGCAGGTACACGGGGGTGGTAAGCTCGGCCGCGGCTATCGTCGCCTGGTAGGCTTCGGTGGCATCCGATGGCACCAACACCGTCAGGCCGGGAAGCTGGCGCATGAGAGCGATGTCATCCAACGACTGGTGGGTCGCCCCGTCGGGTCCCACCGTCAGCCCGGCGCTGACTCCTACGACCTTGACATTCTCCTGTCCGTAGCCCAGTTGCAGCCGGATCTGGTCGTAGGCCCGGCCGGGGATGAACATGGCAAAGGAGGTGGCAAACACCGTCAGGCCCGTCGCTGCCATGCCCGCCGCCGTCGAGACCATATCGGCCTCGGCAATGCCCAAGTCAAAGAACCGCTCGGGGTGGGTCTGCCCAAAGTCATAGGTTTTGTTCGAGCGCTGAAGGTCTGCATCCAGCACGGCTACGTCGGGCCGTTGCCGGCCCAGTTCCAACAGCGCTTCCCCATAGGCATTTCGCGTTTCTACTCGATCACCGACCTTCCATTTCATCGGGTCACCTCCTGCTCGGGAGCGAGCAAACGCATGGCCTCTTCCCATTGCTCTTGAGTGATGGGCGCGTTGTGGAACTGGAACTGGCCCTCCATGAACGGCACCCCCTTGCCCTTGACGGTGTCGCCGATGATGACGGTCGGCTTGCCCTTGACCGCCTCTGCCTCGTCCAGGGCAGCGCACAATTGGCGCAGGTCGTGCCCATCGACCGAGACCGTGTGCCAACCAAACGCCCGCCACTTGTCCACCAACGGCTCCAGTTGCTTGGCGTCGTCCACCACGCCCTGGCTCTTGAGATGGTTGCGATCCACCAGAGCGCATAGATTGTCCAGGTTGTGGGTAGAACTGCCCATGGCCGCCTCCCACACCTGGCCCTCCTGCAATTCTCCGTCGCCCAGCAGGCAGTACACCCGAATATCCAGCTTTCGGATGCGGGCCGCCAGGGCGATGCCATTGGCAAAAGACAGACCCTGGCCCAACGAGCCGGTACAGGCCTCCAGGCCGGGCGTCATGCAGGCGTTGGGATGGCCCTGAAAGATGCTGCCCAGCCGTTTGAGGGTAGGCAGATCGGCAACCGGCACCACCCCCATCGTAGCCAACGCCGCATACTGGGCGGGGACGGTGTGCCCCTTGCTCATCACGAACCGGTCGCGCCCATCCCAGCAGGGATCCGACGGATCGTAGCGCATCTTGTAAAAGTAGAGCGCCGCAACCATCTCGATAATGGACAGCGAGCCCCCGAAATGATGGGCCTTGTTGGCGCCCATCATCCGCACGACCTGGTAGCGAAGCTCACGCGCCCTGGCCTCCAGTTCGGCCAATCGAATATCATCCACCATGAGTTGCTCTCCCTTATCCAGCGGCATCAGTCTACCGGATAGAGCAGGATCTTGTCAGCCTCCAAAGCCTCAAGCTTCTCAAAGGCTTCCTTCCAGCGAGTAATCGGCCAAACCTCGCTGATCATTGGCTCGGTCAGAATCCTGCCCTGTCGCATCAGCTCCAGGCTGGCTTCCCAGTTGGTCCAAGTGTGGCTAAAGGCCCCCTGGTAGGTGATCATCTTGGCCACAATCTCATCCATCGTGAGATTGATGGGCTGCAACGCCCAACCGATCTTGGTCACCTGGCCATTCTGGCGCACGATCTGCAACGACTGCTGGATGGCCGGCGGCACGCCGGCGGCATCGATCACCAGGTGGGCGCCGAGCCCATCGCCCAGCCCGCGCACCACGTCCAACAGATTCTGTTGGGTGACATCGACGGTCATATCGGCGCCCAGCTTTTTGGCCAACTCGAGCCGCGACGCATCGCGCCCCGTGCCACTCACGACGACCACCCCGGCGCCCTGAATCTTGGCCATTTGCATGGCCAACAAACCCACAGGCCCCGGCCCCTGTACCACCACCGTGTCGCCCGGGCGGATGCGGCTCTTTTCCACCACGGCATTATAGGCCACGCAGGTCGGCTCGGTCATGGCCGCCGACTCGTAACTCACGCCCTCGGGGATATGATGCAGCCTCATGCCTTTGGCGCGAATGTACTTGGTAAAGGCGCCATCGACGGCAAATCCGTAGGCGAGGCGCTCGGGGCAGACGTTATAGTTGCCCGACCGGCACAGAGCGCACACGCCGCACACCTCAGCCGCCGTCTCGCAGGTCACCCGGTCGCCGACGGCAAAGTCCTTCACATCAGCGCCCACCTCCACCACTTGCCCCGACCACTCGTGGCCCAGAACCACGGGCGTCCGAGCCAGCATGGTCAACTGGCCGTGGTACATGTGCGCCTCGCTGCCGCAAATGCCACAGAACTTGACCTCGACCAGGCACTCATCGGGACGGATCACCGGAACCGGAACATCCCGCATCTCGACGGATTGGTCGACTTTGTCATACAGAACTACTGCTTTCATGGGCTTTCCTCCTACCCCTTATTTGCGTGTTAGGCGGCCGTCCAGCCGCCGTCGGCATAGATGGTCTGGCCAGTGATAAAGTCCGACGCTGCGGAGGCCAAGAACACCGCCAGTCCAAAGAG
>CAYVLO010000469.1:0-2963 GCA_964452125.1 uncultured Anaerolineaceae bacterium
ACGCGCACGACCCCCGTTTTCTTTGCAGGTTCTTTTCGAATCATGGTTTTCTATCCTTGTCTGTTCGTTTTGGGGCGACGAGGCCCTGGACGTAGTCGGATTGTCTTTGGTTGCCTTGCGCCTCGGCAATGGGTCTTTGGTACCTGCGTCAGTAGTCCGTCGTTGCGGATGTGCAAGGCGTGTCGACATTCTTGGCTATGACCACTCAACTCTCGGAGTGGATGGCTTGTTGCATCGTATTGGGCGATACCCCAGCGGTCCAGAAGTGTGGCTTTTTCCGAGCCTGCTCAGGCTCGCCAGTTCTGTGGCGGGAAAGGGAACGCCCCGCTCGGTCAAAAAAACTGGTTGGACGGCGTCGTCAATGCTGCGTCTATTTGGCGCCATTATAGCGCACTTGGTCGTGTGTGTCAAGCGTTATTTCTGGGGGTTTCAGGGCAATCGCATCTAATTTCCAAGCGTGAAAAAGTCTGTATTTCGTTGAAACGATGCAGTTGCAGGGTACCCGAGCGCCTCTGGAGCAGTCGACCAGCCAACTTTCGGCACGCGCAGTCCTGGGTCATCGGATTTCAACCGTTTTCATGCGAGCCGGGGCTACGCGTTGCGAGTTTGGAGCAATTGCTCTACTGGGGGATTGTCCTAAAGCAGCAAAAGACTTGCAGGCTCGGTCCAGCAGGGCCTGCTTGGGGGCGCCCACCTGAATTGCTGGATTCCCTCGCAGTATGGTAGAGAGTTGACCTTTGTCCATGCCCGGGGTACAATACGCCTGTGAATATCCGCCAATCCTTGGGAATTTCCCAACCGGCTGCTTGGGAGAGGGATGTGGGGTTTGTACCTGCCATCGAGACCGTTCGGATCCGGGCCGAGGCGCCTAACGCCATAGAGCAGGCTACCGAGGTTCTGGCCCGTGGGGGACTGGTGGCCCTGCCCACCGATACCGTCTACGGTCTGGCCGTCCATGCCTTTATGCCCAAAGCCATCGCCCGTTTGTACCAGGCCAAAGAGCGTCCGGAGGGCATACCGCTGCCCTTGCTCCTGGCCGACGCATCGGCTATGGAACAGGTGTGCATCGAGATTCCGGCTCTGGCCTGGCAGGTGGCCGACCGTTTTTGGCCGGGTGGGCTGAGCCTGGTCCTTAAACGCGCGGTTATCGTACCCGACGAGGTCACCAGTGGCGGACCCACGGTGGCCGTCCGTGTACCCGATGATCCTTTTGTGCGCGCGGTGTGCCGATTCTTGGGGGCGCCTTTGGCCAGCACCAGTGCCAACCGCCACGGCTACCCTGCACCGACCACGGCCGATGGGGCCGAGGCTGAGTTGGGTGGGCGGATCGACCTCGTCGTCGATGGAGGACCCTGCCGGCAGGGTCTGGCTTCTACAGTCCTGGATTTGTCTATCTCTCCACCTGCGATCCTCCGGGCGGGCCCAGTCACGCGCGAACAACTGGCCACTGTTGTCGTTGATCTTCACTGACCCTCGTCTCTCAAAGAACTCGGCATTTTCATTGGGTTGGCGCGTTGTGCCCCATCATCGATGGCCTGGCGGACTGGATCCATTTCAAAGCGGCAGGCTTGCGATTTTTCGAAAAGAAATCCAAAGGACGTTTATAATTCGCTATTTTGAGGCGTTTCCGTTTCCGTTTTCGCGCCAAGTGGGTCGAGATTTGACAGACAAGCAGCTTTGTGCTAACCTTCACAGGGATAGACAAGTGGGCCCAAAGATGAATGAGCCCCATGAGTAGGCGAGATCCGATAGATCGTTGGATCTCGAACCGGAGCGATGAGGTATGGACTTACAGACGGTTGTGAACCTCCTGGAGGCTGAGGTGATTTCTCAGCGTGCCAATTTAGCGCTGGTGGTAAAAACGGGCGGCGCAGCCGATCTGATGAGTGACGTGCTTGCCTTCTTGACTCCCGATTCTGTTCTGCTAACCGGTTTGGTGAATCCCCAGGTGGTACGCACCGCCGAGATGGCCGGTGTCAGTGCCGTCGTCTTTGTTCGCGGCAAGCGCCCACCTGAGGAGACGATCCAATTGGCCGACGAGATCGGCTTGCCCCTGTTGGCCACACGGTACACCATGTTCGACGCCTGCGGCCGTCTGTTCCACGCCGGCCTGGAGGGTCCTGGTTTGGTGGACGTCTACAGCTTGCCGTCGCGGGATAGGGTATGACCGGAACGTCGTCCCTTGGGGTTTCTCGGGTCGAGGAGCTGGTTCGCGAGCTCCGCATCGAAGAGGTGATGCGCCGTGAGGTCATTACGGTCACGCCGCAAACCACCATGCACGAGCTCAAAGAACTGTTGCGCCTCAAAGGGATCTCGGGGGCGCCTGTGGTGGAAGACGACCGGCTCGTGGGCATTATCAGCCTGGAGGACTTGATCAAGGCCCTTGAGCAGGGTGAAATGGATGCCTTGGTCGGCAGTAAGATGAGCCGTCACGTGGAAACGCTCAGCTCCAACGAACCAGTCGTCCAGGCCGTGAGCCATATGGCCAAGTTTGGTTTTGGCCGTTTTCCGGTGGTCGACGCCGATGGGCGCATGGTCGGAATTTTGACGCGGGGGGATGTCACCTCGGGCTTGTTGCGGCGGATGGAGATGGACTATCACGAGGAAGAGATCCAGCGCTATCGGGCCAGCCACATCTTTCAAGATATCGTGTCGGACCGGACTAGCCTGATATTGCGTTACCGAGTCAAGGCTCGCGATTTTTCGCAAGGCGGAGGCGCCTCCAGCAAGATCAAACGGGCCATTGAACGGTTGGGCGGCAGCCCGGCCTTTGCCCGCCGGGTGGGTGTAGCCACCTACGAAGCCGAGATGAATCTGGTCATCCACACCGATTCGGGTGGGGAAATGGTGGTCGAAATTCAACCCAACCAGGTGCATATTACCATCGTCGATCATGGACCGGGCATTGCCGATGTGGAACAAGCCATGCAGCCGGGCTTTACCACAGCCCCCGAGTGGATCCG
>CAYVLO010000470.1:0-2962 GCA_964452125.1 uncultured Anaerolineaceae bacterium
CTTCGGCTGCGGCGCACAATGGCTGGCAGCGATGCCTCGCCCCTACAAATCCCAGCCCAAATGTCCATCGTGACTGCTTGCTGTGCGTCCCCGGCTCAAAAAACCCCCAACCTCCAAGTTGACAAGTCGTCGATTTGCGGCGATAATGGGTCCATGCGATCATACAAGTTCTGGCGAGTTCTGTTTATGTGGAGTCTGCTGGGAGGCGCCCTCCTGGTTGCCGGGTGCGGCCAGGCGCCGCCCACGCCCACGGCTGTGGCGTGGACCGCGACACCAGCCCTCACCGCCACAGCCGATCAGGTGGCGGAGGCCCTGCCCACCCATACGCCCCGCCCGACCCTCACGCCCACCCCGCGCCCAACCTCGACCCCGACGCCGACCCACACCCCCACCCCGACGGCAACCCCCTCGCCCACGGCGACCCGGGCCATCGCCTCGCCCACGCCGACCGCGGATGCAAGCGCCATGGCGCAACCGGGCCCGGAACTTCAGGCGGCCCGGCAGCACCAGGTCAACGGGGAGTACGACCAGGCCATCGCCGTCCTCCTGGAATTCCTGGAGGGCGCCCCATCCCCCGACCAGGAACGCGAGGCGCGCTATCAACTGGCCGAGTCCTACCAGTTGAACCGCGAGTTCCTGGCAGCCGCCGCCTCCTGGGAAAAGTTCCTGGCCGATTATGGCGACGACGCCCGCACACCCCAGGCCACGCTGATGCTGGCCCGCGCCCTCGACCAGGCCAACGACTGCGGCGGCGCCATTCCCTACTATCAAAAGTACCTGAGCCAGGAAGCGACCCTCTCCGGCATGGCGCTGGGTTGGCTGGCCAACTGCCAGGCAACCCTGGGCCCGCCCGAGGACGCCATCGACACTTACCAGCGGGCCATCGAAGCCACCAGCGACGTCAGTGTGCGGGTCGGTTATCACGAGCGGATCGCGGGCCTCTACGAAGGGTTGGGCGACTATGGATCGGCGGTGGCCCAGTACGACGCCATCCTCAAGGTGGCCCAGATCGAGGAATATCGGGCCCGGATCGAGTTCCAGGCCGGTCGGGCGCTGGCCTCCTGGGGCAAAAGGGACGAGGCAAATGCCCGCTTCCGCCGGGCCTTTGAACGATACCCTCAGGCCGAATACGCCTACTTTTCCTTGATCGACCTGCTGAATTCGGGCGTCGCTGTGGACGAATTCCAGCGCGGCTTGGTCGATTACCACGCCGGGTCCAAGCACCCCGATGCCTATGGCGCGGCCATCGAAGCCTTTGACCGCTACCTGGCTTCGGGGTCTCCCGCCAAGGCCGACGAGGCGATCTATCGCAAGGCGCTGTCGCAGCGCGCCCTCGAAAAGTACTCGGACGCCGTGGCCACCCTGGACCAGTTGATCGCCGGCTATCCCCAGAGTTCCTGGCTGGCCCGAGCCTGGCTGGAAAAAGGGGCTACCCTGGCCCTGATGGACGACATCGAAGGCGCCGTGCGGACGTACCAGGATCTGGCCGCCTTTTTCCCCAGCGATGAGCTGGCGCCCGAAGCCCTGTGGCGCGCCGCCCGCCTGCGCGATAGCCAGGGGAATCGGACCGAAGCGGTCACGCTGTACAAACGGGTGCAGGCCGAATTCCCGGCCTCTGACAACGCGCAGGAAGCGCTGTGGCGGGCCGGATTGAGGCTGTACCAGGCCGGCGATTCGGGCGGCGCGGCGGCCCAGTGGCGGGCCCTGGCCGAAAAGTACCCGAAATCGGCCTATCGGGTCAAAGCCCTGTACTGGTTGGGCAAGATGGCCAAAACGCCGGCCGAAAAAGACCGCTACTGGGACCAGGTCTTGAACGCCACGCCGGGCGAGTACTACGCCCTGCGGGTTCAACAGCTCCGATCCGGCGATTCACTGACGGTGGACCGTATGGTCTTGGGCGCCGTCGAGCCCCCGGCCTGGGACGCCGCCCAAGCCCAGGACGAGATCCTGTCCTGGCTCCAGGGCTGGACCCAGGTGCCCGCCGGTACCCAGCTACTGCCCCTTTCGGCCAAACTCGCCCGCTCGGACGACCTGCGGCAGGCGGAACGGCTGCTGTCGATCGGACTCCGCCGCCAGGCGCTGAACGCCTACGACCGCGTCCGCGCGGCCGCCTGGCAAGACCCCCTGGCGTTGGCCCAGTTGACCCTGTACTTTCACGAGCAGGGATTCCATGGCCTGGCAGCCCGGTCGGCGGCGCGCCTGGCGAGCCTGTGGCCGGAGGGCACCCTCACCCAGGCCCCCCTGTCCCTGCGCACCCTGGCCTATCCGCTGGCCTACGCCGACTTGATCTCCCGGGAGGCCCAGGCCTATAACCTGGACCCCCTGCTGCTGGCCGCCCTGATCCGGCAGGAAAGCCTTTTCGAGCCGGTGGCCGAGTCGTACGCGGGCGCCCGGGGACTGGGCCAGGTGATGCCGGCGACGGGCGAAGGGATCGCCCGCAATTTGAATATGGACGGTTTCGTCCTGGACGATCTCTATCGTCCCTGGGTCAGTGTGCGGTTCGGCGCCTACTATCTGAGCCTTCAGCTCTCTCGCTTTGACAATCAGATTCTGATGGGCCTGGCGGCCTACAACGGCGGGCCGGGCAATACCCTCAATTGGCAGGCGGCAGGCGGCAACGACCTGGACCTCTTTGTGGAGGTGATTACGGCCAGCCAGTCTCGCATCTATTTGCAGAGGGTCTACGAGCAATACCTGATCTACGAAGAACTCTATCGACCGGACGGTACGGGACCCTAACATCCGACAGCCCGGGGTCGGGCCGGGCCACGAATGACACGGGTTCACGAAGGCATGTTGTAGGGGCACGGCCGGCGTCTCTTGGAGTGCGCAAGCTCTGCTTGCGCTCTGCTTGCGCTCAGTTCGCGGCACCAAGGTGCCGCACTCCAAAGCATGCCATGCCCGGATTTGGGCGACGCATGCGTCGCCCCTACAGCGCAAAAGATGGATGCTGCCTGCGGGT
>CAYVLO010000471.1:0-2959 GCA_964452125.1 uncultured Anaerolineaceae bacterium
CGCGCCGGGGGCCTAAGCGCCCGCAGACGGGCGGCCCCGGTCCCCTCGAAATTGGTGCGTTGCCCGGTCGAAATTCGGTTGCGTTAGAGACGGCCCGAACCGTCCCGAAGGTCCTTTGTAGGGGCGCGGCATGCCGCGCCCGTCTGCCCATGTAGCAGTGGGTACGCGTTACCAGCGACGCGCCTAACCCGCTCCGACCATCGTCACCCATGGTGGGCGCCCGCGAGGGGCGCCCCTACCCCCGTCGCCCCGCGGAAGCGGGGCCGCCAGGAACGTCAGGGGCGAATCTAGTACTTGCGCACCACCGAGCGATAGCTCTGGGGCACGCGGCACTGGATGAGCTGCAACTCCTCGCGGGTCTTGCGCACCAGGTCCAGATCGATGGGCGCCACGGCATAGCCTTCGATCTGCTCGTCAATCGAGGCGTACAGCTCGCCCCGGGGACCGACGATCATGCTGTCGCCAAAGAAATGGTAGCTGTACTCTTCGCCCACGCGGTTGCTGGCGACGACGTACAGCGAGTTCTCCAGCGCCCGCGCCTGGACGTAGGTGCGCCATTCCTCGACGTAAATGGCCGGATCCTGGCTGGGGGTGTAGTTCCAGTTGGCGCAGACGCACAGCAGGTCGGCGCCGTCGAGGGCCAGGCTGCGGGCCGCCTCGGGGAAGGCCAGATCCCAGCCCAGCAGCACGCCCACGTTGCCAAAGCTGGTCTCGAAAACCGGCAGGCGATAGCCGGCGCGAAAGGCCAGTCGTTCCTCGCCCGGCAGGTGGAGCTTGCGATATTCGCCCAACAGCTCGCCGTCGGGGCCAATGACCACAGCGGCGTTGTAGATGATGCTTTCGACCTTTTCCTTGGTCACCATGCCAAAGACGATGTGGGTGCCATAGTCGGCGGCCCGCTGGGCCAGCAGGTTCACCGTGTGGCCCGGCGCCCGCTCGGCGACGCTGGTGAATTCGAGCCCCAGCTCATAGCCGGTGGTGGCCAACTCGGGAAAGACGATCAGGTCTACCTTTTGCTCGGTGCAGATGCGGTCGACGAATTTGCCCATGGCGATCAGGTTTTCCTCCACCTTGCCCAGTTGGGGAAACATTTGCACCACGGCTACGGTTATCTCTTGCATGTGTTCACTCCTTGCCTACAGATGATCCGTTTGAGTATACCCCGGAATCGACCCTGCGTCAATTTGGCGATTCCCTGCGAACAAGAGTTCTATAGTTCCTTCTCAGCCACCACCAGGTGGACGCGCGTGCCCTGCACCTCGACCGCCTCGCGCCAGGCCGCCAGGCCCCCGGCGACCAACCGCTCGACCAGGTCGGGGCCCGGCCCCCGCTGCCCGGTGATGCGGTACAGCCCGTCGATGCTCCGCGTGAGGGGCGTAGATTGCAGAAAGGTTGCTCCCTGGACCACCACCAATCGCCCGCCCGGGGCCAGCACCCGCCGCGCCTGGTCGATCCAGGCCGGGTCGTAGATATAGGGCGTGGGAAAGGTGGCGACGATGGCGGAAAAAGCGCCCGGGGCAAAGGGCAGGGCGTGGGCGCGCCCCAGAGCCAGGGGCGCCGGACGTCCCAGGCGGCGCAGGCGGCGGCGCGCCCGGCGGACCATGTGCCGCGAGAGATCGACGCCCGCCACGGCATAGCCCGCCGCAGCCAGGTCGGCCAGCAGATGGCCGGGCCCAAAGCCCACCTCCAACACGCGGCCCTCCGGCGGCAGGTAGGCCAGGGCCGTCTGCTGCCAGCGCCGCCAGCGCCCCAACGAGACGGCCCAACTTACCGGGTCGTACAGGCAGGCCAGCTCGTGGTAGAGCAGCCGGAAGCCACACCCCACAACGCGCTGCCAGAGAGACGGGCTCACGCCAGGGCTCCAAAGGGGATCAATTCGATGCCCAGGGCCTGGATCTCGGCGCGCACCCGGGGGTGGCTCAGCAGGTCGATTTCGATCTCCCGTTCGGCCCGATAGGTGCTGGCCGCCAGCGCCGCGTCGTCGTAGCCGGGATGGCACATCAGCTCGGTGACGCCCGCTTCCAGGCCCCGGAGCAGGCCGAGGAGATGGTCCAGGGTCAGGGCCGGGCGCCCAAAGAAGGCGCCCACGAAATGGTCGGGGTGGGCCAGTCGGCGGGCGCGGAGCGCCTGGACGTTGGCAGCCATCATCTCCCGCACCTGGTCGATGGGCACTCCCGTCAGGTGGGGGATGGTGCCGGCAGCCTGCGCCAGGTCGGCGTCCAGGGGAAAGGGCGCGCGCAGCGGCAGCCGGTGTTCGGCCGCCAGGTCGGCATACACCTCAAAAATGGGCGGGAACAGGTGGACAAAGTGGTGGCAGTCCAGGTGGTCGGGCGGACGGCCTGCCAGATCCTCAAAGCGTGCGATCTGGGCGCTCCACTCGCTGCGCAACTGGTCCAGGGGAAGGTCCGCGGCGCTCGCCCATTGGGTACGCTGGCTCAGGAACAGGCCCTCGGCGTCGACCAGGCCAGGGACCCGGTCGGGGGGCAGCACCGGCTGGCCCGAGGTCGAGACCAGGTGCAGGCCCACGCCCAGATCGGGGTAGCCCAAAGCGTCGGCCATCTGGTGGTCGAGGTCGGGCTGGTTGATCAGCACGGTGGTGCTGGTGACGATGCCGTGGACGTGGGCGTGCAGGATGCCCCGCGATACCCCGGGCGTCCGCCCATAGTCGTCGGCGTTGACGATCAGTCGCTTGCTCATAGAGACCTCCCGCGGTTTCTGCCCTGTTTATACCCCAGGATGGTCCCGAACGCAAGCCAACGCCCCTCTGCTCGCTGCCTGGGGTCCAGCCACGAATTTCACGAATTTGGCACACGTTAATGGGGCCAGGGTGACGACAGGCGGCGAGCAAGTAGGGGCGGGGGTGACGGCTATATGTGGAGTGCGGCAGCTTGCTGCCGCAAACCCTTTGTGCAAGCACGCGCTCGGGCACGACGGCAGGACGGTTGCCTGCTCGGCAATT
>CAYVLO010000472.1:0-2957 GCA_964452125.1 uncultured Anaerolineaceae bacterium
CATAACCTTTGCGGCAGCAAGCGCCCTGCCGTAGCAGGGGCCCTGCAAAAGCAGGGGCCGCACTTTATATTTTGCTTCCTGGCGCCAAACACTCCAGGGCCTTGATTTGCGGCAGCAAGCTGCCGCACTCCATAACCTTTGCGGCAGCAAGCGCCCTGCCGTAGCAGGGGCCCTGCAAAAGCAGGAGCCGCACTGTGCGATTGTCTCAGAACTCAAGGCCCAGGGTTTTGACCAGGTAGACGCCCTGGTGAATGCCCTGCACCAACCGCTCCTCTTTGGCCAGCAAGGCTTCCAAGGCTTCGGTCAATCCCGCTTCGCGCTCGCGGGGGACGACGACCAGGCCGTTGTCGTCGCCGACGATCAGGTCGCCGGGATGAACGACCACGCCGCCGCAGCTCACCGGTACCTGGGTCTGACCCAGCCGGCGGTTGGTCCCCACGCGGGGTGTGACGGCGCGGGCAAACACCGGAAAGCCCAATTCGATCAGGCCGGGCACGTCGCGCACGGCGGCGTCAATGACCGCACCCGCAAAGCCTTTGGTCTGGCATTCCAGGGCCATGATCTCGCCCATCAGGGCGCCGCCTCGGGCGTCGGCCTCGCCATCGACGACGATCACGTCGCCGGGGGCGGCCTCGGTGAGGGCCTTGTGGACGGTGAGAATGCTGCCCGGGTAGGCCTTGACCGTAAAGGCGCGGCCTATCATCTTGGCGCCGGGCACAATAGAGTGGATGTCGGAGTGCAGCACGCCCAGTGAGCCCAGCACGTCGCTGATGTTGGCTGTGGTCACCCGGTTCAGTATGTCGCAGTCGATGCTCATGTTCCCTCTCAAAGAACCCCCAGGGGCGGCGTTGCGCCCGGTGGGGTTAGGGGCTTTCAGCTTCCATGCGGGCGCGGATCTTGTCGGCGGCCTTGGTCAAGTCCGAAATGCGGGCGCCCTTGAGCAATTCGTCGCGCACCCACAGGCCCCGTTTCTGGCGAGCTTCAGCCTCGTCCACCACCTGGGCGGCCATCTCGGGCGTCAGGATCAGGATGCCGTCGGAATCGGCCACCACCAGGTCGCCAGGGTGGACGGTCACGCCGCCGATCTGGATCGGGACGTTGATCTCCCCTTCCAGGGCGAGCCCTTTGGTCGTCAGGGCGGTGATGGTGCGGCCATAGACCGGGAAGCGCATCTCTTCGATCTCGGTATAGTCGGTCACGCAGCCATCGACGATGACGCCGGCGATCCCGCGCATTTGGGCCGCCAGCGACGTCAGGCCGCCCCAGCAGGCATGGCGGTCGTCGCCGTTGCGGTCGATCAGCAGCACGTCGCCCGGCACCGTGGCGTCGATGGCCACGTGGACGATGGTACTGTCCAGGGCGGTGGTGCGGACGGTGACCGCCGGGCCGACGACCCTGCAGGGCCGCCACAGGGGATGGAGTTGGGGGTCGCAGAACCCAAATTCGATCATGTGGCCGACGCTGGCCGGTTCGATGGATTTAAAGCGCTCGATCAGGTCGGCGGGCAGGCGGTCGACCCGTGGGTTGATGACAATCATGGTTTCCTCCCGGTTATTGGAGTCCCTGCCCATAGTCGCTGGAGGTATCCAGCACGGCCATGGTCTGGTGGATGGTGCGCGCCACGTCGATGACAAAACGCTCCTGCTCCGGCGGTTCGCACAGGGCGAACTTGGTCATCACCGCCAGGGCGTAGGGCCGCCGGGGCAGGTACACGATTCCGGCGTCGCAGCGCACCCGTTCCATGCCTCCCGGTTTGTTGGCCACCGGCAGGGCGGCCGGGAAGGCGCGGTTAAAGAGGGGGCCGCTCTTTTTCTTTTTGAGGATATCCAGGCATTGCTCGGCAACGGCGGGCGTCGGCTTGCCCTGGTACAGCCGTTCCAACATCTGCACGCATTCGGCCGGAGTGGAGATGTTCTCCCGGTTTTCAGCCACGGCCGTCTGGTCCTGCATCTTGCGTCGAAGGGTGGTGTGAGTCAGGCCCATCTGGCGCGCCAGGGCGTTGGTTTCGTCCATGCCCGCCCAGTCGATGCACAGGTTGGTCGCGGTGTTGTCGGAGACGATGATCATCAAGATGGCCACGTCGAGCATGGTCAGCTCGAGGGGGCCTTCCAGGTAGGTGAGCACGCCGCTGCCCGGCACCCTCAATTCGGGTGTCAGTTGGATGGGTTGGCGCAGATCGATCTCGCCGCGCTCGGCGCGCAACAGGAGCTGGGTCAGCACGTGGATCTTGATGGTCGAGGCCGTGGGGAACAACTCGTCGCCCCGGATGGCAAAGCCGTCGCCGCGGGTCAGGTCGCGCACGCAAACCCCGGCTACGCCGGCAAAGTCGCCGACCATGCAGTGGACCTGATCTTCCAATCGCTGCCACAGGGTTGCTGAGTTCATGGTTCCTCGTTCCTTTCGAGCCTTTGGTATGCGTCCAGAACGGTCGGTTCTTGCGGGTCAGGCTGTCGAGTGGGCGGGTGTGTCCCAGGTCGGGCCGCGGTCCAGACGGTCAGAGGGTGTGGCCCCGGCGACACAGACGATCAATGGCTAACCTTGACGCACATCAGACCAGGTTCTTCATGCGCGGATCGAGAAAATCTCGGATCCAATCGCCCAGCACATTGATGCCCAGCACCGTCAATGCAATGGCAAAGCCGGGAAATACCACCAGCCAGGGAGCGATCTCGAGGTATTCGCGGCTGTCAGAAAGCATACCTCCCCAGGTGGGTACCTGGGGAGGGACGCCCAGGCCCAGAAAGCTGAGGGAGGCTTCGCTGATGATGGTGCTGGCCACCGAAAAGCTGGCGATGACAATCACGGCGCTCCACACGTTGGGCAGGATATGCCGGAGCATGATGCGCCAGTTCCGGGCGCCGATAGATCGTGCCGCGTCGACGAATTCCATCTCGCGAAACGAGACCACCTGGCTGCGGACGATGCGGCCGTACTGCACCCATCCGGTGAAGCCGAGC
>CAYVLO010000473.1:0-2943 GCA_964452125.1 uncultured Anaerolineaceae bacterium
ATGACCTGGGCCTCACCGGCACCAAGCAAGGATGTGACAGCCAGGGGGAATGCGGGGCCTGCACGGTTCTCCTCGACGGAGAGGCCGTGCGTTCATGCCTGACGCCCATCGGCAAGGTGGCGGGCAGGCGGGTGACGACTGTGGAGGGCCTGGCGCAAGGGGGACAGCTTCACCCTTTGCAGCAGGCGTTCATGGACCACGGCGCAGTGCAGTGCGGCTACTGCACACCCGGCATGATCATGTCCGGGGTGGCCCTGCTCAACCGAACGGCCAATCCCACGCGGCAACAGATTGTCGAGGCGATGAGTGGGAACCTGTGTCGTTGTACAGGCTACCGGGCGATCGTAGAGGCCATAGAGGCGGCTGGAGCAGTGCTGCGTGGCGAGACCGTCGCGCCTCCCCCAGAGCGACGGGTGATCGGCGGCTCGCAGGTGCGGGTGGATGCCTTGGACAAGGTCACGGGGGCGGCGCGATACGTCGAGGACATCCAGATGCCGGGGCTCCTCCACGCTGCGCTTGTGGGCAGCCCACTACCCCATGCCCAGGTGATGGGCATTGACCCCGGGCCCGCACTCGAGGTACCTGGCGTCGTACGCGTGCTGACTGCGGCAGACATCCCAGGAGCCAATTCACTGGATGACTATAGTCGAGATGAACCGCTGCTCACCCCAGTCGGCGACACAGTGCGGATGGTGGGCGCTGGGGTAGCCCTGGTCGTGGCCGACTCGCCAGAGGCGGCCCGAGCCGGCGCTGCGGCGGTGCAGGTCGACTATCGCCCCCTTCCGGTTGTGTACGACCCTGTGGAGGCCATGCAACCCGGCGCGGTGCGCCTGTACCCCCACGGCAATGTGCTGAGCCACTATGAGCTGCATTTTGGCGATCTGGAGGCGGCGTTGGCGGGCGCCGAGGTGATCGAGACGGTGTACCAGACACCCTTCATGGAGCATTCCGCCCTGGAGCGAGAGACGATCCTAAGCTATATCGACGAGCAGGGACGTGTAGTGGTGGTGGCGGGCCACCAAGAGCCCCACTGGGCCCAGGGGTGGATCGCCAAGGCGCTGGGACAACCCACTGAACGAGTCCGGGTCATCACTCCGCCGATCGGTGGCGCCTTTGGCGGGAAGCAGGACCCGTGGCCGCTCATGGCCGGCGCACTGGCCGCCTATCACGTCGGCCGGCCTGTGCGCCTGACCTACAGCCGGCGCGAGTCGTTTGACGCATCGCCCAAGCGCCACCCCTACACGATGGCGTTTCGGATCGGGGCGCAGCCCGATGGCACCCTGACCGGCCTGCACCTGCGCATCGTCGCCAACACCGGGGCGTACGACTGTGGTGGGTACCATATCCCCGACTTTGCCGTGGTCGCAGGCGGCGGTCCCTACAAATGGCAGGCGGTTGACGCCTGCGCCTGGGCGGTCTATACGAACGGACCCAAGGCGGGGCAGATGCGCGGCTTTGGCACACCCCAGCCGACCCTGGGCCGGGAGTGCAGCCTGGATGAGATGGCGGCACAGTTGGGGCTGGACCCACTTGAATTCCGGCTAAAGAACGCCCTCGAGGACGATACCGTCACCTTTTTGGGCTATCCCCCTGCCGAAACGATGGGGTACCGCCAGTGCCTGGAAGCCATCCGGCCGCATTATCAGGCGGCCAAGATTGCGGCCGAACGCGCCAACCGGGCTCAAGCGAGCGGACCGTGGCGCCACGGAGTGGGGCTGGCTGGGATGTGGTATCGCTTTGGCAAGCCTGGATGCCTGGAGTCTGAGGCGCGCGCCGAGCTGGGAAGCGACGGCCAGGTTATCCTATTCTTCGCAGCGCCCGACTATGGCCAGGGGACATCGACCGTCATGGCCCAGTTGGCGGCTGAGGCGCTGGGGCTGCCAAGGGATCGGCTGCGTTTGGTGAATGCCGATACGGCACGGACACCTGACAGCGGCATCCAGGGGGCGTCTCGCAGCACCTATTGGGTGGGCGGGGCCGTGGTGTGCGCTGCTCGGTCGTTGCGCGAGCGGATCTTGAGCGTGGCTGCCGAGATGCTGGACTGCGCTCCGGGCAGTCTGGTGATCACGGCTGAAGCGGTGTGCGCCCCCGGCGGTGGGTCGGCGTCGCTCCGCGAGGTGGCTGCCGAAATGGACCACGCAGGGATTTCGCGGCAAGCAGTCGGGTTGTTTGCGCCTGGGGTGGAACCAAGCCTGCAAGAAGGGGACCGGCCCGAGTACCTGCCCTTTTTTGTGACCGGGGTGCACCTGGCCGAGGTAGAGGTCCACATGGAAAGCGGCCAAGTCGAGGTGCAGCGGGTTGTGGCCGCACACGACGTGGGGCGGGCGATCAACCCGGAAGGAGCAAGGGGCCAGATCGAAGGGGCGGTGCTGATGGGCGTGGGAGCGGCATTGATGGAGGAATACCTGCCGGGGGTGACGACCGGCTTGGCCGACTATTTCGTGCCGACTCTGCGCTGTGCACCGCGGATCGAGGTCCTCCTGGTGGAGGTGCCCAGCCGCTGGGGGCCTTACGGGGCCAAGGGTCTGGGCGAGGCGGCAGCGCTGGCCACAACGCCGGCCATTCTTAACGCCATCAGCCATGCCTCAGGCGGGCGGGTGCGCCAGATTCCGGCTACCCCCGAGCGCGTTCTAGCTGCCATTCAGAGGGCAAGCTATCCTGGCCGAAAATACTCATCCGTTCGAAGAACCGTCACTCGGAACGAATAGTCCTTTTGGGTTACTTGGGCTGACCCGCTGCTCCCTCTGCACGGATGATGCTTTTCGGCCAGGATAGGGCATCCAAAGGGCTGGACCCCCTGCTTATGCGCGAGGGTACTCGCGGCGGGGGCGACGGTGCTCTTTGCGTCCCTACAGGAATTCTCACCGGCTTGTATACACAACGGAAGCGGGGTGTATTTCAGATTTCTGGATTACATAACACAAATCGAAGCTCCTCAATGTC
>CAYVLO010000474.1:0-2934 GCA_964452125.1 uncultured Anaerolineaceae bacterium
GACCAGCACCCCGCCGAGGATGGCCAGAAGGGTGTGTGTCGAAAACTCTCCGCCCTCGTAAAAGGTGCGGCGCAGCATGCCCTGCGATCCGGCCATGCCCATGACGTAGGCCATGAACACCGAACCTCCGATCCAGCACCAGAAATGGATCTGGATCAGGGCCTTGCTCCGGTATTCGAGCTTGGTCAACATCGGCAGCAGGGCATAGAGCACGGCAAAGAGCATGGTGCCCACGCCCGTCAGCAGAAAGGTGTGGGCGTGCAACGCGACCACCCATTGGGTGTTGTGAAAGATCACGTTGAGCCCCACGTTGGCCTGGATGAGGCCCGCCGCCCCGCCCATCATAAAGCCGAACATCGAGCCCAGGGCGAACTGGAGGGCCGGCGTCATCTTGACGGGGCGCGCCAGCCAGACGGTCATCATCGAGGCAAAGATGGTCAGCCCCATGGTAAAGAACTCGCCCCAGGTGATAAACTGCCCCGAGAGGAGGCGCATGACCATCGGCTGCGAGGTGTCGGCCAGCAGGTGGTGGCTCCACACGCCCATCGACACCAGCAGGTCGACCATGATGACCGTCTTGACCACGTTGGCGCCGTACAACTGCCGCCCGGTGAGCATCGGGATCAGCAGGTACCACACGCCGGCGGTGTACATCAGGGCGTTGCCGTCGGCCACCATGTCCAGGCCCCACCAATACCAGTTCTTGTAGATCAGCGCGTCGACGGCGCCGGGGTCCAGGGGCGATCCAAACAGGGCAAAGAGCCCATAGACCAGGATCAGCGCCCCCGCGGTGAGCAGCACAAAGGCGTTGATGACGGTGTCGATGGAACCGCGCCCCACAGCCACGATAAAGACCGGCAGGCCGTTATAGTCCAGATTGGGGGCGGTCTTGTCCTCCTTGCCCAAGAGCTTCATCAGGCGCGGAATGCCAAAGGCCGAGCGCACGAACTGCAAAAAGGTGTAGGGGCGGTCGTCGCTCTTGCTGAGCACCGTCTTGAAAATGTTATAGGCAAAGAGCAGAATGTTGACCATGACCAACGCCGCGCCAACCATGAACAGGATGCTGCCCACCATCGGTACCCGGTCAAAGCTCACCGGCAGCGGCCAGTAGAGGGTATAGGTGGCGTTGAACAGGGCAAAGAATCCTGCCCCCCAGCAGATCATCACGCCGATGATCTGGAGCCAAAAGTTGACCACCACCAGCTTGGGGTGGCGGATCGGCTTGCCCAGGAGAAAGGGCACCAAAAAGTAAAAGGCGCCAAAGACCGCCATATAGATGAACCCATAAATGCCCACGATGGGGTGAGCGGTCAGCATCGAATAGTACAGCTCTTGGGTGTTCGGTTCGATGGCGCCCGGGCGCACGTTGTTGAGCAGGGCCTCCATGCCGTGCAGGGCATCCATGTCCCACAACTGGGTGCGCATCAGCATCCCTTCAAAACCAGACAGGGCCAGGAACAAAAGCGCCAACACCGCGAATCGCAAGGTCCATTTTTCGGTCCAGCCAAGTTGGGTCATTGCCTCATCCTCCTCACTGAGTCACGCTGATGGCGTCGGGGACGTACATGTCCGAGTGGCGGGGACCCGAATACTCGGTCGACCGCACGTCGTACAATCCCGGCTGGTCGAATTTCCAGATGATGCGGTTCTGCCGGCCGGGCAGCACCTGCTGCTGGAAGACGAGGGTGCCATCTTGGCGGAACACGCCGAACCCATAGGTTACGTCGTCGGTGGTGGCGACAAATTCGACATACTTTCCGACCTGCACCTGGATGCCGCCCTCGGGCAGCCGGATCTCATAGTCGCCGAATTCCACGTTCACTGTCTGGTCGGGCGCCGGCTTGGACCACAGCAGCCACTGCTGCCAGGGGATGAGGGGCGACAGAGTGACGACGTTAAAGACCATAAAGACCGCGATGAGAAAAAACAGCCAGTTGCGCTCTTTGCGATCCATGGCTACTCCCCTTTCTCCCGCACCTTGTAGGCAAAGAACAGCATGAACAGAGCCAGGACTATCACATAGGCTGTGTAGCCCCACCAAATGATGTCCGTCAGGTACATGCAGACCTCCTCTTTGAGTGTGAACTCACGTGCCTTGCTGTTTGAACAACCTTGCCAACGGGTCTTGTGAGGTGTGCGTTTCCTCCTTTCTCCGGCTCCTGTTCGAGCCCGGACGGGGGCCTGCTCTAGGATGGTTTCGCCCGCCCGGCGGCGGCTCCGCCGACCGGTTCCCGGCGCAGGCCATCCCACAGATGGCACAGCGTCAGCCACGGGTGGCGGACGATCATCCGTGGGCCGGCATAGCGCATGACGACCCGGATGCGCTGGCGCATTTCGGGCCGGTAGCAGTGCACGGCGCACCGGGCGCACGTCGTCTTGCCCGCCTGAAAGGGGCAGTGTTGCAGGCGTCGGCGGGCATAGTCGAGCAACGGAGCGCATTCGGGACAGAGCGAATCGGAAGGACCATGGCGCCCGCGGCAATAGAGGCGGATCATGGCCTCGACGGTGCGGGCTTCGCGGCGCAATCTCGGCGGCAGGCGCCCCTCGTTTTGATTGTTCATGCTAGAGATAGATTCCTTTCGTGCCGTCACCCCCGTGAAAACGGGGGTCTATGGCCTGGCCCACAGATGCGTCTTGTAGGGGCGACGCATGCGTCTCCCGTAATCCGGGCATGGCATGCCATGCCCCTACAAGTCCAGGCCGAGCCAACAGGCCGCGCGCCACACCGTCACCCCCGTGAAAACGGGGGCCCATGGCCTCGCCCACAAATGCGCCTTGTAGGGGCGACGCATGCGTCGCCCGAAACCACCATCCCCTCGGCTGGTCCATGCCGTCACCCCCGTGAAAACGGGGGTCTATGGCCTGGTCCACAAATGCGCCTTGTAGGGGCGACGCATGCGTCGCCGGGGAGACGCACGCGTCTCCCGAAATCCG
>CAYVLO010000475.1:0-2918 GCA_964452125.1 uncultured Anaerolineaceae bacterium
GGTCTGGATAGCCAGCAGCTTTGTCTGGGCCTTGGTGTCGCCCATCATAAACGCCTCCAACCAGGCCATCTGGCAGGCCAAGGTAGAACCCGATGTGCAGGGTCGGGTCTTTGCCACGCGCAGGCTGATCGCCTGGGCGGTGACCCCCCTGGCCCAACTCTTGGCCGGGCCGCTGGCCGACCGTGTCTTTGAACCCGCCATGCAGCAACCCAGTGCCTTATCGGACCTCTTTGGCGGGTTGGTGGGGACCGGCAGCGGGGCGGGCATGGGTCTGATCGTGGCCCTTTCGGGCCTGGCGGCGGCTGCCATCGGACTCGGCGCCTATGCCTTTCGCCAGATCCGCGACGCGGAACTCATCCTCCCCGATTTCGACGAAGGCGTGTCGCTGCCCAACGCCGGATAGACGCCCCTGCAAAAAGCGTTCAGAGTGGAGGCCAGAGGGTTTTTCAGCCCACCGGCACCTCCACGCGGCGGCAGATCAGCCTGCCCTCCTCAAATTCGGCCACGAGCACAAAATTCCAGAGGTCGCGTTGCAGGCAATAGATGGCATCGGCCGGGGGGTAATGGGGCTGGTCGCCCCGTAGGAATTTCTGGATACACTCGTCATCGACGATGCTCTTTAGGGTGAGCACCGGATCGTAGGGCTTGCCGGTGAGCAGATGCTCGATATAATCGGCGCAGCCTTCGTCGTCGGGCGTGACCTCCAACCCCGCGCGCCCCATCCCGATCAGCGACACCACCCCGACCGGCGGCGTCTGACTCTGGATGTAGCGAGCGGTAGCCGCCGCTGTGACAAAACTGCTCAAGAGCAATTGATCGGCCCCAGGCGCCGCCGCCACCGCACCCGTCACACCCGCGGACGTCCGCTGCACCACCGTCCGCCCGGCAAAGAACGAAGGACCGGCTGCGAGAATGGCCGAAGGGGAGTTGCCCAGGTCAAAGCCGGGCACCTTCTTGCCACCCACCTCGCCCACGGCCAAATAGCCTTTCTCGCGCTTTAGGGCCAACGCCTCCTCGGGATCGGCCACAAGCTGGATCTGAGCGGCGCCCAGGTGCATCATCACCGCCGAAGAGGTAAAGGCCCGCAGGACATCGATCACGACGGCCACTCCGCTCGCCTCGCGGGCACCGGCTAGCAGGCTTTTGCGTAAAACGCGCAGGGGGGTATCTTGGCTCATGGGTTTTGGTTCTCCCTTGAATTCTTTCGTACACGGGATGGGGGCCTATCGCCAGCGGCGGGTGCGGCGTACCCCGTTTAGTCCTCTGCGCCATCGGGAACGGGCAGGCCCTCGACCCGCATGATCTTGAGGGCGTTGGTGGTGGGGCAGGGACCCGGTCGCAGGATATAGTCAAAGGCCATCCGATCCTCCACGATGTGATCCCGAAAGTGCACATTGCGAACCTGGGGCAGATCGTCGGCCAAGCGGGCCAGGTCCAGGTCGTGGGTGGCAATCAGGCCCACGCCGCGCTGCCCCGCCAGGGCGCGGATATAGGCGCGGCTGCCGGCCAATCGCTCGCGGTTGTTCGTGCCCCGAAAGATCTCGTCGATGCAGAAAAAGAGGGGCATGGGATCGTCCGCTTGCAGGGCGTCCAACAGGGCCTTGAGCCGTTTCACCTCTGCATAAAAGTAGGAAATGCCATCGGTTACCGAATCGCGAATGCCCATGCAGGTGAAAATGCGCAGCGGCCTGGTGTGCAGGTGGCGGGCGCTCACCGGGCCGCCGGCGTAGGCCAGCACCAGGCTCACCGCCACCGTCTTGAGAAACACGCTCTTGCCCGCCATATTGGAACCGGTGACCAAGGTCACCTGGCCCAGTTCTGGGAAAGAGACGTCGTTGCTCACTTTTTCGGCATCGGGGAGGAGGGGATGGCCCAGCCCCCAGGCAGCGTAGATCGGCGCATCATCGGGCGCCGCACCGTAGGGCGCCGTCTCCTTGCCCGTCGAGATCTCGGGGAACACATAGGCCGGGTTGAGGTAGGCCAGGTTGGCCAAAGAGCAGAGGGCTTCCAGCTCGAACCAGGCGTCCATCCAGGCTGGGGCAAACCGGGCCAGCGACGCCTTCTGACGATGCAACCGATGGGCAAAGAACAGATCCCACGGGACCAGGGCGTTCAAGGCAATACGGATCAGGGGATTGCTGCGGACGCCCATAGCCGCGACCACGAGGGCAAGACGGCCCACGTGGCGCGAGGGGCGGTGCTCAGGATCGCGAAATGGCCGGCACAGGGTCAGGAGGTGGGGGGCGCCCTGATAGGAGTAGGTCTCCAGGTGCCGAAAGACGTCGCGCAACTGGCGGAGGATTCCGTCCAGATCGACCGCCTCGGCTGCCAGGGCATCGACCACCCGGGCTTGAACCAGGGTCAATCCGATATACAGGACAAAGGTGAGCTGCCACACCGGGGGCAGCCATCCCATCCAATGGGCTGCAAAAAGCGCCGCGTTCAACCCCGCCAGGGCGCCCAGCAGCACCAGCCACCGACCCAGGGAGGGCTGGGATTCGTGGCGGCCCAGCCAGTCTGCCAGATCGCCGGCCCGCCAGTTGCGCTGCCCGCCGGCAGCCATGACCGAGTGGAGCATCAGCTTGGTCCGGAACAGGCTGCGGGGCGCCAGCTCGCGTACCCGCTGCTGGCGGAGGTGGATCTGAGCCGGGTCGGGAATCGGAGCCGACAGCCACTCGCGCAACCGCTGGCTTCCCTCATACGAGACCGCGACGTCCAGCAGCCGCATCAAGGAGCGCTCGCCTACCAGGTCCAGGTCGGCCTCGAAGGGATGGTCCAGGCGTGCCCGGTGATGAAAAGTGGTGGGAATGCCCTCCCAATCCAGGGTGGCCCGAGCGATCTGGCCCTTCTGATAGCGGGACCACACCTTGTGGCGCTCGATGCTCACCTCGATCCGCCGGTGCACATAGACCAAGGCG
>CAYVLO010000476.1:0-2911 GCA_964452125.1 uncultured Anaerolineaceae bacterium
GGGTATCCCAGGGAACCGAGCAGAACAACAACCTCGTGTATCAGAACTCTGGCGGTTGCCCTGAACCGCACGGGAACAGCATGCGAGTTTGAAGTGCCGCTCGGCGTGGGCAACAGTCTTCACACAGAAGTCACCTAACGGTGCAACATGGAGGATCAGAACTGCCCACATGCCGGCTCCGAGTGCACGGTCATTATCCCTGGGATACCACACCCTGACAAGCTTATTATACGAGGAGTATAATGATGACGCAGGAGGTGCAAAACCATGAATACGCAGAAGCGGCGCCGTTGGACGGCCGAAGAGAAGATGCAGATCATCGAGGAGGCCCGGCAGACGGAGCATTCAGTCAGCGAAGCATGTCGGCGTCACGGCCTGGCCACCAGCCAGTTCTATGGCTGGGAGAAGCAAGCTCGTCAGGGGGCGCTGGCAGCACTGCGCGACGGCAACCAAAGCCGGAAGAAGAGCGACCCAACGGTGCCGCTGCAAGCGGAGATCGAACGGCTTCGGGCGGTGATTGCCGAACTCAGCGCGGAGAACCTGACGCTAAAAAAGGGGCTCTGGCCATAGAGCCCAACCGACGGTACAGCGCGGCTGAGAAAGCGCTGATCCTGGAAACAGTGCGCAGCGCTCAGGCAAGGAGTGACGCATCAGTGGAGGAGATCCTGGCCCAGCTTGGCTTACCGGAGGCGACTTACTATCGCTGGCAAGTACGAGAGCAAGCAGGTAGCTTGGCGGACCAGGTGGTTGTTCCAGGGCGCCGGGCGATCCCTGCGACTCCGGCCGAGGTTACGGCTGTGCGCAACTTTGCCCTGGGCCATCCGCAGATGGGCTACAAGCGTCTGGCCTGGCAGATGGTGGATCAGGACGTGGCCTACCTACGGCCGTATCAGGTGTATGACCTGCTGCAGAAAGGCGAGCTACTATCCCGCCGAGCAGGACCGCGTCCCGAGCCCTTGAAGCGCCCGCTACCGCCGGACCATGCCGACGAGGTGTGGCATATCGACCTGATGTATTTGTACATCAGGCCGCGATGGTACTACCTGGTCGACATTCTTGACGGTTACAGTCGATTCCTGGTGCACTGGAGCCTGAATCTGACCATGCTGGCTGATACGGTGACACTGACTGTGCAGGAAGCACTAGATGGTCTATCCCAGCGCCGTTCCGGCGAACCGAAGGTGGTTCACGATCGGGGCAGTCAGTTCCTGAGCGAGGAGTGGCGGGGGTTCGTGAAGGCTGCCGGCGTGACGGACATCAAGACACGAGTGGCGCATCCACAGTCCAATGGCCTGGTGGAGCGGGTCCACCGCACCCACCGGGAGGAGGGGCTCGACGACGAGGCGTTGAGCGACTACTATCGGGCCATAGAGGGCATGACGAGCTGGAGCCGCTACTACAACCACGAGCGACCCCACTCGGCACTGAAATATCTGTGCCCGAACGACTACTATCGAGGCGATCCAGAAGCCCGCCTGATGGAGCGCCGACGAAAGCTGGTCGAGGCTGTCAATGTGCGGAAAGCCTACTGGGCAGGTATATGAAGCTGTTAAGGAGCAGCGGGACTGTCACTTCAATAAACGGTCAAATACTCTCACTTCATCACAGGCAAAACACCGCCCCAGTCTGGCATAACAACCATAATCGCGACCAGCCTGGAAATAGGCGGCCACGTTCTCTTCCGATGCTTCACGAATGGAATCACTCGTCCCCAGAACAAAGCCTCCTCCCTTGGCAGCCGCCAAAATGGCCTGACGCACTTGTTCTCGGATCAAATCGGGTGTCCCTTGTTTGATCACATTGACAATATCGATATTCCCGTTGAAGCAGATACGGTCGCCGAAAGCTGATTTGACTGCGGCTAAATCTACGTCGCCCATCGGGGGAGGAGGCAACGTCGAGAGCAGATCCACGCCACACTCAGCTAGCCACGGCAGAATTTTCGTGACTTTGCCGTCGTCGTAATAGTGATACAACCTTCCTGCAGCGTGAACAAGGTCGACCTGTTCTTTGACCAGAGGCAGAATGAAATCCCGATAGAAACCAGGGGACCAGCCTACACTCAACGACGCAAAATAGAAGGGGCAGAAGATGACCTCAACACCTGCCTCAAGAGCACATTTCGTTTGAGCCATTGTGTACTGGTGGAAAATGGATAGCAGCCCTCGAACCAGTTCTGGTTGCTTGATACTCGCCACCATGAAATCTTCCAAATCCATGCACCAGCCTGCGCCGTGGTCTATCGCGGAATTGACGTAGAAATTGACGAGCCCCCGAGTCCCCACTTCATCCTGAATAGCCACCAAATCCAGGTAATCCTGAGGTGTCGGTTGCGGCAGTAGGAAAGGCAAGCAGGCCAAGTCAGAAATGCTCTTGACAAGCCGTTCGTCCCAATGTGGATCGGGATCCATTCCATAGCCAACGCCTGGTTTGAAGCGCGTCAGGCGATCGGTTAAGGTTCCAGCTGGTGTATGGAAGGTACGAACTAAAGCCGTGCTATTTTCGTACCGTTTCACATGCACGTCCACCTGTACATCGTTCAGCTCTTCATACGACGCAGTCAAGTCACTGACGTAGTTGGGAAAGGGACTGGGGATATGCATGATTGGGTCGTAGTCAAATTCCTGAGCTGCCTTGAGCTCGTACATCCAACTCGCGCTTCCGTAACGCTCCAGCAGCCAGACCCAAGTACGGGGCCCAACAGGAACATAGTCAGGCTCTTCATGCCGGATCGCTGCCAACAGCCGTTCCTTGCTCGTCATTCTTTTGGCCACTTTTGGACTCTCCTACCCGATATGCTCGCCACCCAGGGTGTCTAAATGCCCAGGTATTTGTTGATGAAGACATACTCCACGTGCTCACCGTCGGCCACCAACATATCGTGTTCTGTATTGGGTGGAATGTGGATCAC
>CAYVLO010000477.1:0-2905 GCA_964452125.1 uncultured Anaerolineaceae bacterium
CTAGATCTAATCATCGTGCAAGAGATCCTGCATAATGTGCCATTGTCGTATTAAGCCGGTCCGGGCAAGTCTCGCACATTACCGGGCAAACCACGTTGAATAATACGCTACATGCCGGTCAATAGAGACGACAAGTGGCTTATTGGTGGCACACAACGACCGACTGCAAATATTCCCAGGCGCTGCTTCTCGCGAACGCCATCGACTCTCAATTCAACGTGGTTGTCGCAGCCTGGACAATGAGTTTTTGGATCTCCAGCGGCTCGCCTCTGGCTGGGTCTCGCACCAGGGTGATGGCTTCTTGCAGGCAGTCATCGGCGCACGCGCCGCAGCCTGCGCACAGATCGGCGTCCACCTGGGCCACATAGCCCGAGGATGTCAGCATGGGCGTGCCGTGTTGGTGGGCGTACATCGCGCCGCCGCCGCAGCAGCAGTTGCAGATGGCGTAGAACCGGCCGAGCATCGCATTACTGGGCACAATACAACAAGCCCGTTCACCCTGACGGCGCGGCCGGTGATTTCTGTGCCAGCAAAGACAAAACAGCTTGACTTGTTTCGCGCAGGCAACCCAAGTTGACAACTGAGTCGGAATCCTTTATAATAGGATAGTCTTACATTCCGACTGTTGGACTGAAAGGGGTAGGTTATGTCTGAAGTTGCATTGGTAAAAGTCACTCGCAAGGGACAGATGACCATTCCCCAGGAACTGCGCGAGGAGTTAAAAATCGAATCGGGGGATTATGTGACCCTGCGTGCAATCTCGGGAGGGATCTTTGTCTCCAAAGCAATTGTGACCTCAGAGGTCCAGGCCGAAGATGTGCTGCGTAGTCTCGTTATCGGCCTAGGCGAGGCTGCGGAGGAACAAGGTATCGAGGAACAAGATCTGGACGCCGTGATTGAGGATATCCAGGAACGCGTCTACCGGGAACGATACGGCAAATGATAACTGACTTGCGGGTGTTTCTCGACGCCAACATCCTCATCCGTGGGATCACCTTTCCCCGTTTTCCCTATGAGGTGCTGCGACACGCCGCCAGAAAGGATTTTGTCCCTATCTTTTCTCCCCTTGTCCTGGAGGGTGCTCGGTACTATGTCGGCGAGCGGTTTCCGCAGCACTTTGCAGCTCTGGAAATGCTACTGGAGCTTTTGGAGTACGAACTGGCCCCTGACCCTTCACCCGAGCAGGTGGCTGCCCACTCGAATCTGGTCCGCGATGTGAAGGACATCCCGGTAGCCTTGGCCGCCATCGAGGCAGGCGTTGATTACCTTGTGAGCACGGACCAAGACTTTACCGACGAAGACGAGACCACGGTCGAATTGCGCCGGCACCTGAACTGCAAAAAAGTGGGCTCTTTCCTGCATGAAGTGATGGGTTGGGCCAGTCAAGATCTGTCGGCCATCGAACGACGACGTTGGTCCGACTTGCAACGGCCGTTCTGGGAAGAGGCATAAGCGGCAGCTCCGTTTTGTGGACACAATCGCCTCTTAATTTTTGGCAGTCGACGTTACCTCCGCAATGAGCTTCTGAATTTCCAGCGGCTCGCCTCTGGCGGGGTCTCGCACCAGGGTGATGGCCTCCTGCGGGCAGTGGGCCACGCACACCCCACAGCCCATGCAGGCGGCTGCATCGACGTGCGCCACCCCGACATCTACCGAAATGGCCGCGAACGGGCAGTCATCGGCGCAGGTCCCGCAGCCGGCGCACAGATCGGCGTCCACCTGGGCCACATAGCCCGAGGAGGCCAGCATCGGCGTGCCGTGTTGGTGGGCGTACATGGCATTGCATCTTTGTAGTAGTGGACACAATGCATCAAGTCCGTTCGCCTTGACGGCGCAGTTGGTGATACCTCCACCCAAACGGAGGCGATGAACATCATAGCTGGACGCTGTTCTGATCTCCCCGGCGCCACTATGCCGGGGTTAAGATGAAGGAGTTGGCGGCTCTATTGGGCCCAGGGGTTGATCACGGTGACGCCGCTGTACGCAAAGTCGCTCTCGTTACGGGTGACCAAATCTAGCTTCCTCTGAAGACAAGTGGCAGCGATCAGAGAGTCAATGGCAGGCATTCGCTTGCCCTGCTTCTCAAGATCGGCGGCCAGTTGTCCCCAGACAAGCATCACCGCAGTGTCCACAGGTAGGATCTTGTCTCTGAAGCGAATGAGCAGCCCATCTTCAAGCCACTCCTGCAGAGCACTTTTGCGTGTCGAGTTGGCCAGTTTTTCGACTCCCCTTTTAATTTCGCCGATGGTGATCGCACTGAGGAACAACTTGTCCTCGTCGACGCTGTCAACCCATTGCACAACGGCGGGGTTTGGTTGCCTTGCGACAAGCTCGGAAATCACACAAGTATCCAGCAAAAAGGTCATAGGTCTAGATCCTTCCGCGCGTCACTCTTGTCCCTGGCGAAATCAAGCTCGGCGCCCACCAGTGGCGAGTCTCGAAAGAAGGTGGAGAGCTTGCTCCTTGTGGCAACCATCTTCTGGTATTCAGCGAAAGAGAGGACAATGGCAACCTCAACCCCATACTTTGTGATGATTTGTGGGCCATCATTTACAGCCTTCTCCACGACTCGACTGAACTTGTTTTTTGCTTCCTGAAGCTGCCAACTTTGGATCACGGGCCACCTCCTGTCTAGACTGTCTAGATTGTATCACGGATGTTTGTGGCTGTCAAATGCGGACCCGATAGCGCGGGCCATGAACTCTTGGATCTCTAGCGGTTCCCCCTTAGTTGGCTCGCGGACCAGGTCGATGGCTTCCTGCGGGCAGTGGGTCACGCATACGCCACAGCCCATGCAGGCGGCCGCGTCGATACGAGCGAATCCGTCATCTACAGAGATCGCCGTGAACGGGCAGTCATCGGCGCAGGTCCCGCAGCCGGCGCACAGATCGGCGTCCACCTGGGC
>CAYVLO010000478.1:0-2903 GCA_964452125.1 uncultured Anaerolineaceae bacterium
TGCCAATGCGGTAGCGCTTGCTCAGATTTTCGACTCGGATCGCAAGTTCAGACATCAATGCATCAATCCAGAGAGTTCCAATCTTCTCGTTCAATCCCGGCCTGGCGCAAAAGCCGGGCCAACAGGTCAACGCCGATCTCTCCGCGGTGGGGATTGGGCAGGATCAACCGGCGCTCGCCGCGTACCATAAACTCGTGTCGGCCGCCTGTAAAAGGCCCGTCGAAACCCAACCGCCCCAGTCGTCGAATCAGTTCGCGGCGCGAAATGGGAGAGAGGGGCGGCATCTAGGCCGATATCCTTTCCGGCAAGCGGATCTCGGCGCGACCCAGAGCCGGAATCGGCAGTGCTCTTGCCACGCTGAACAGAACCCAATCCTCGATCGCCCCTGTCAGATTGCGCCGGCATTCCTCCAGCGTCTTGCCCGTCGCCCACACGCCCGGAAGCGAGGACACCTCGCCGTAGAATGACTCCTCATCCTCAATAATCTCGTACCAGGCTCTCTCGAGCGCCGCCTGCACATACTCTAACAACATGGAGACACCTCCTTGATGGTTCCCCCTCTCGGCCTCTGCTTCTCGCTCAGTATAGCATGGTCGCGACTCGTGGTCAACCATGGCCCCGACCCGGCGATGAACCGTCAGACAATATCCGCAAACGTCTTTTCCGTATTGCGGAAAAACACCAGTCCGCTTGCCAGCACCAGCAGCGCAATGACGATGGACACCACAAACAGTCCGCCCGGCGCCGCCGCATCCTCCAGGTGCGCGCCCAGCAGCGCCCAGCGAAAACCCTCGACCACGCCGGTCATTGGGTTCAGCGCCAGCAAAAAGCGAAACCGCTCCGGGATCAGCGTGGAGGCATAGATCACCGGCGTCAGATACATCCAGATCTGCACCAGGAACGGCACCAAATAGTTGATGTCGCGATAGCGCACATTCAAAGCCGACAGCCACAGCCCAAAGCCCAGCGCCGTCACCATTGCCAGCAGCAAAAAGCCGGGCAGCAGGGCCACCGCCGGGGTCGGCGCAATGCTGTAAAAGACCATCAGCCCGATCAGCACCAGAAAGGCGATGCAGAAATCCACCAGCCCGGCCACCACCCCCGAGATGGGGATAATCAGCCGCGGGAAATAGACCTTGGTGATCAGGTGGGCGCTGCCCACCAGACTGGTCGACGCGCGGCTGAGGGAACTCGAAAAATAGTTCCAGGGCAGCAGCGCACTGTAGGCAAAGATCGGATAGGGCACGCCGCCGGAGGGCACCTGCAACAGCCCCCCGAACAGCACACTGAACACCACCATGCTGACGACCGGTTGCAGCACGATCCAGGCCACGCCCAGCAGCGTCTGCTTGTAGCGCACCTTCAGATCCCGCCACACCAGGAAATACAGCAGCTCGCGGTATTCCCACACCGCGCCGAACTTGAGCGACGCCCAACCGCGGGTCGGCTCGATCACCACCGTGGGGACCTCGACCACGGGCTGCCCAACAGACTCACTCATCGCATCCACCCCAGCGCCTGCCAGCCGGCGTTCACCGCCGACCTCACCGCCTGCCAGCTATTCATACTCTTCAGGAACGTCCACAGCGGGCCAGGCCGCAGCGCCCACTCGCGGAACGCCCGCCGCGCCCAATACTCGATCCGCTCCGCCGGCAGCCCCGGATAGTCCAGCACCGTCGACTCGTCCATGTCGATCTCTTCCCAGCGGGTGCCGGGCCGGAACCAACCCTGCTCGACCACCTCGAAAAAGAAGGGCGTGCCCGGATAGGGCGCCGCAATGTGGAACAGCGCCAGGTCCAGCGGCAGCCGCTTCGACAGGTCCAGGGTCTGGCGGATCGTCGCCTCCGTCTCCCCGGGCAGGCCGATGATGAAATAGCCCCAGTTCATCAGCCCCGCCTCCTTGCTCCACCGCAGCGCCTGGGCGATCGTTTCGTCGGTAATGCCCTTGCGCACGTGCTTGCGGATCGGGTCGCAGGCGCTCTCGATGCCCCAGCTCACCAGCCAGCAGCCGGCGCGGCGCATCGCCTGCAACATCTCGGGGTCCACCGCATCCACGCGGCTGTTGCACGTCCAGCGAAAGCGCAGCCCCTCGCGCACCATCCCCTCGCACAGGCCCATCACCTGCTCGCGGTCCGCCGTGAACTGGTCGGCGTACATGTGCACATTGCGCAGCCCCAGATCCCACAGCATCCGCAGCTCGGCCAGCACATTCTCCGCCGAGCGCACCCGCACCGAGCGGCCATAGCTCACGTGCTTGATGCAGAACGTACAGCCCGCCGGGCAGCCGCGGCTCGACACCACAAAGGTATAGGGCCCGCGGATGTTGGGCGCCCGGTATTTTTGCCAGGGGAGGAGATGGTGTAGCGGCAGCGGAAGATCGTCCAGATCGCGGATCAGCGGCCGGTCGGCGTTCAGCCGGATCGAGCGACGGTCGTCTTCCCGTGTCCGCTCCCGCCAGACCAGCCCCTTGATCGCCTCCAGCCCGCCCGGCGTGTCCGGTCGCCACTCGGGGTCGTGGTCGCCAAACAGCTTGAGCAGCCGCTCCCGGTCGGCGGCCTCCTCCAACGTGCGGCCCTCCAGGTGGTCGATCAGCGCCCGCAGCGTCAGCTCCGGCTCGCCCCGCAGCACATAGTCCAGCGTCGGGAAGGCCTCCATCGTCTGCACCGGCATCGGCGTCACGTGGGTGCCAAAGGCAATGGTCGTCGCCCCCAGGCTGCGGGCCAGGAACGTGCCGCGCATGTCGTTGGTCAGCGTCGGCGCCGTCACCTGGGTCACGTAATAGCGGGGCCGTTTCTGGGCCAGGATCTCCTCGAACTCGTCCCAGCCCATGCGAAAGGGGATGGCGTCCACGATCTCGACCGTATAGTCGGGCGCCAGCAACGCCGCCAGTTGGGCCAGGCTCA
>CAYVLO010000479.1:0-2898 GCA_964452125.1 uncultured Anaerolineaceae bacterium
GACAAACGGCCACCCCCGGCTGTTTTGCCTAGAATGCTCTGGCTCTGCCCAGGGGAACACAGAAACGAACGGTGCTGGCTATCAGCAAGTCCCATGTCCAACTCGGAGCTAGGCCTCGATAGTGATCTCCCAGGGATCCACGCGCTGCCAGTCCATGTTGAGGACATGATTCTTGACCCAAGGCATGGACATTTTCCCGTTCGTCTCGTGATACCAGGGGATGAACTGCCAGTCCTCTCGGAACAGACGGTTGGCCTGGATGGCCAGGTTGACGCGCTCGGGGTCTTCTGTGCCCTTGGTGGCTGCTTCATCCAAGAGCCTATCGACCTCTGGGTTCACATAGCCCCCCATCTTGTTCACAGCATTTCCCGATGAGGAGTGGACCGAGCCCATAAGGTAGCTTACCGTATCCGGGAATCGGGTGGCCACGTCATCGCGGAAAATCTGAACATTTCCTTGATCGGGCCCGCTGTAATCGTCGTACTGAGGCTTCATCTCCACAGCCTCGATCCCCAAGACCTGGCGCCACTGCTCCGCAATATATTGAGCGGCTGCCTCGGCGGCCGTAAAGCTAACACCCACGAACATGATCTTGGGCAGGTTCGCTGCACTGCCATACGAGGAAGCAGCCAGTGCCGCCCTTGCCCCATCCGGATCGTAGGGGAATGGCTGATACTCGGGATCATCGGCGCCGGGAACCTCGTTCAGCACCTGCTTGGCCGGGGCATTGGGGCCCTTGGGATACGATACCTCAAAGAGCTCCTCATTGTTGATGGCCATGATCAAAGCTTTGCGCACGTTCAAGTCGTTCGTGGGCTCGCGGTTGGCGTGCATCCAGAAATGCTGCCCTTTGGGGATCATCGGCCCGCTGACGAAATCCTCGCCCAGATCGTCGACAACGGTTGGGGTAAGCAGGGACAGATGCCCATCGGCTTGACGGTTCTGCAACATGGTCGTGCAGACTACGGCGTCCAGAACTCTGAGAATGGTGACCTTTTCCAACTTGGGAGCAGGGCCGAAAAAGTTGGGATTTCGCACAAACACCACTTCGCCGGTGTCCATGTCCATCTTTTCGGGCATAAAGGGGCCGCTGCATGCCACACCATTCTTCGGATGCCACCACTCCAGGGGCTCTTCGCCATCGGGTCCAACACACTGCGAAGCCTTGGCGGGTGAGATCAAGTTGGAGGCAATTCTCATATAGAAGACGGGATCGGGAGCGGCGAGGGTGACCTCGACAGTGTGGGCATCCTTCGCCACCAGGCCGGGCATTGTCTTTGCCGAACCTGTGGACGCCTCTTTAAAACCAACCACTCCTCCCAGGAATCCGCCAATGCGCTGGTGCTGGGTCCCCGGAAGCGCCATCACATTCCACGTTGCGACAGTGTCTTCGGCGGTAATCGGGCTGCCATCGGAAAAGACGGCGTCATCCCTAAGCTTGAAGGTCCACACAGTATAGTCGTCATTCGAGGTCCAATCGGTGAAAAGGAAGGGGTGCAGGTTGGTTGCACCATCATAGTAGCTGGGGGGGGCCCACCACAGGGACAGCAGCCGGGTGTGGCCGCCCCCTCCCCTGAAGGGCGACCAATCTCTCTCGTCTCGGTCGTGGAGCAGGGTCAAGACCTGCTGCACTTTCGCCGGTGCATCGGTTGCAGCGAGAGTTGGAGCCGCTGCCGGGGCCGTTGTGGGGGCCACTGTGGGTACTGCCGTGGCACCACATCCGACCAGAGCTGCACTTGTCGCGCCAAGGGCGCTAATCCGCAAGAAATCTCGCCTGCTGATTCTTCGAACGGTCATTCTTCGCACCTCCTTGTGTGCTTCTGTTCAGACGTACCCAATAAGAGAAACCTTGCTCACAAGCTCGGTTTCAGAGGCACATTGCTATCGAACTCGCCCGCAAATGCTCTTGCAAGTTAGATCAGTTGCTTGCTCACCCCCTTTCCTCAAAGACACAGAGAACCCAAACGATGTGTAAGTAAGGCTTGCTCAATCGGGGCATGTTTCGCTGGGGCCTGTTTCGGGCATCGTTTCGATCCCATGCTGGACGTTGTGCATGTCAGAAATGAACTGTTTGAGGTGCTTGTCTAGTACCTGCCGAGCGCCGGTTGCAGAGCCCTGCCTGAGAGCCTCGAGTATCCGCTCGTGATCCCTGATCGCCCGAACGTGGACATTGGGATCGCTCCCCGACTTTTCCATGGGCTCCCGAACCAGGGCAAGCACCTGCACGTAGATCATGGTGATGACTGGGTTTTCCAGAGTGTCGACAATCATTTGGTGGAATCGAAAATGCCAATCCTGGTATTCCTGATACTCTCCCTGTTCACAAGCGATCCTTTGTTGGGCCACTGTTTCGGCCAGTTCCTCCAGCTTGACTGGATTGCGGGCCGAGGCGCATCGATCCAGCGCGGCGCCTTCGAGCAACCAGCGCAACTGAGTGATATGCTCAAAGTCTGCTTTGTTAATGCGAAGGTAAAGGTCCATGTTGCGCGTCAAGATATCCAGGAACCCATCCAAATCGTTTCGCTTGACGACGGCGCCCACGCCCTTCTGAACTTCCACCAGCCCTTTAGTTTCCAGCACTTTCAGGGCTTCTCGAACGGATCGCCGCCCAACGCCCAATTGAAATGCGAGCTGTTCCTCTGATGGCAGCTTGTCGCCGTCGCTCAGGACGCCTTCGAACACCTGATGCTCGAGACGCTCAACGACCACGTCAACGATTTTGCGCGATCTAATAGGGCTGAGTTCCACAACGACCTCTTTTCAGCATGTGTCATATGCCATATGGCCATATATGGTAGTATATCATACCAGCCAGCTCCTGTCAAGACCCCAACTCAAACTCCCAGCAATTCTCAATATGGAAAACGTCAACCTACGGTTCGGCCAAAAGCATCAGAC
>CAYVLO010000480.1:0-2889 GCA_964452125.1 uncultured Anaerolineaceae bacterium
GCCAAAAGGGCCATGATATCAGACGGGGGGCGTCGGGCGCGGATGGCCGCCGCCATGAATTGCATGGCAGGGTCGATGTGGGCGAAAAAGGCCTTGCACCCCTCGCACAGGATGTTCAGCCCCGGTTGGCGGCGGTCCGACGGCCCGAAACGGCTCCTGGGGCACTCGCCGTTGCAGGCAAATCGCACCTCGCACACTTGGCATGCGCGCGGCAGGGAATCGCGCTTGGCTCGCCCGAACGCCTGCTGTTGCTCTGAGGTCACCATTTCGACCAGGGTCTTTTCCCGGATGTTGCCCAGTCTGTGCCTGGGTTCGACAAAGTGGTCGCACGAATACACATCGCCGTTGCGCTCCATGGCCAGGGCGTACCCGCACGTGGGGGCCATGGTGCACAGGCTGGAGGGTTCCCCCAACCAGGCGCCCAGGGCCACGTCAAAGAGCTGCACATAGACGCGCCCGACGTCCCGGCGGACCCATTCATCGAACACAGCGATCAAGAAGTCACCGTACTGCTTGCCCGATACCGACCTCTCGGTGACGGACCCGCTTTTTCGGGATTTGCCATCCCATTCGACGATGGGGATGAACTGGATGAACTGGGCGTCGACCTGGTCGCGAAGGAATCGGTACACCGGCAAGGGTTGGTCGGCGTTGGCGGCATGGACGCTGGTCAGAATGTTGAGTTCCACCCGATGCTTTTTCAGGAGCTCCAGCCCGGCCATCACCCGTGGAAAGGTGGGCCGGCCGCTCTTGTCCACCCGGTAGGCATCGTGGCATTGCGGGGGGCCATCCAGGCTGACGCCCACCAAAAAGCCCTGTTCCTTGAAAAAAGAGCACCAGTCGTCGTCGAGCAGGGTGGCGTTGGTCTGGATCGCGTTGTAGATGCGCATGCCCGGCTTGCAGTACTTTTTCTGAAAGGCGACGGCTCGCTCAAAAAAGTCCAGGCCCATCAGGGTGGGCTCGCCGCCTTGCCAGGAGAAGGTGGCCTCGGGCACGCGTTGGGCGTCGATGTATTGCCGCGTGAACGTCTCCAGCACCTCGTCATCCATCCACGGGTCGCTGCCCGGATACAGTTCCTTTTTTCGCAGGTAGTAGCAGTAACGGCAGTTCAAGTTGCAGACCGCTCCCCGCGGCTTGAGGATGACGTGAAAGGCCCGGGGGGGAAGCGCCTTATCCGGAGACGGACTCATCCACCACCTTCCTGCTGAAAGCGCTCATATTCCTGTTGCAGGCCGAGGCGTTCGAACTGCTCGGGCGGCGTGTCATTGTCCACCATCAGCCCGATGAGGAGTTGGATCATCCTGGCCTCAATCTCGGGATCGTGAATAGGCCTCTCCTGCTTGGGGTCGGCCTCCAGGTCAAAGAGCAGTGTGCCAAACCGATGGGGATGGATCCAGGGGCGGGCCTCAATCTTGAGGAGGGAGACGCCCTTGGTGAAAGAAAAGGGCGGGACCAGTTCGGCAGTTCTCATCTCCTCCACGCTGAACCGAGACCGGATGTGGGTGGGCATCAGCGTGTATTCGTACAGCGGCTTGTTCTCCGGGTTGGCAGGGGCCCGCATATAGACGTATCGGCCATCGGTCACGTTCACGTGGCCGCCGTGGACGCCATACAGCGCCGCCTGGCGGACGGGGGTGTCGCGGGCCACGGTATCCTTCAGGGGTACCCCCTGCATGTCGGGCGGCAAGGGCTTGCCGAAAAACTCGAGGAGGGTCGCTGGCAGGTCGATCATCTGGACCAGGCTCCGCCGCCGCTCGCCGACTTGAGGGCTGCGCGGGTCATAGATGAACAGCGGTGTATGGGCGTTCTCGTTGTACCAGGGCTGGATGTTTTTGGCCCACCAGTCATGTTCGCCCAGCAAAAAACCGTGGTCGGTACACACGATGAGCATCGTGTCCTGCCACATGTCCAGTTCATCCATCAGGTCCAGGACCTTGCCCAGGTGCTCGTCACACATGCTCAGTAGGGCAGCATAGCCGAGGCGCAGGTGTTCCACCTGTTCGGGCGGCTCGACGACCGGACCATACGAGGGCCAATCCAGGGCCGGGCCGTCATAGTCGTGGGGGTAGAGGTCCTTGTATTTCTGGTGGGTGAAAAAGGGCTCGTGGGGATCAAAAGTCTCGATCTGCAGGAACCAGTCATCGGCCTGATGGTTGGTCTGGATGAATTCCAGGCCCAGCCGAAAGGTCCTGGCCTGAGGTTGGTCTTCAGGCGTGGGCATGTAGCTTCGGTTAATCCAATCTTGCACCCACATCCGCGCTGGTTGGTCGGGCGAATCCTGGCGGACCTTGGGAGGAAGGTCGGGCGGCGGGTCGACCTGGCCTTTCCACTGGTCGGCCTCCTGGCCTCGCACCAGCTCGTAGCTTTCGTACCGGGTGTGAAAGGTGGCGCCCCCATCTTCCCAGTAGTGGACGTGGTCGGTGATGAGATGGGTATACACGCCCTGCTTGCGGAGGATTTCGGGCATGGAATCGTCAAACGGCTCGATGGGTCCCCAGCTTCGATGGAGCAGGTTGTAGCGCCCGGTGTGCAGCTCGCGGCGCGCGGGCATGCAGGGCATGCTGCCGATGTAGCAGTTTTCGAACGTGGTGGTGCGTTCAGCCAAGCGTTCAAAGTTCGGTGCGTGGATCCACTCGCAACCGTAGGGCGGCAACATGTGACGGTTGAGCGAGTCGAACATGACCATGATCGCTTTCAAGGTTATCTCCCCTTTGAGTCAGGTATCGTATCCAGCCGACAGGCGGATTATACCACCGAAGCCAGCTCAATACAAGAGAGGCAAGATTTCGGTTGTGTATACAAGTCGGTGGAAATTCCCGTAGGGCCGCAAAGAGCACCGTCACCCCCGCGCAAGCGGGGGTCCAGCCCTTTGGATGCCCGCTTTCGCGG
>CAYVLO010000481.1:0-2888 GCA_964452125.1 uncultured Anaerolineaceae bacterium
AATGGCAGCTTCCAATCGCGTGACGCGGTCGTGGGCTTCTGCCAGCGAAAGCTCTGGATCCACTTCGACGTGGATGTCGGCCAACCACAGCCCGCGGACGTCGTGGGCATGGATGTTATGGGCGCGCACGCCATGCTGAGCAGCAAGCGCGCCGATGGCCTGGGGAAGACTCTCGTTCCCGGGGCGGATCGGATCGACGTGTACCACCACGTCGCCGCGGTACAACAGGGGATTGACCTGCCTCTCCACATCGGCGGCGATTTGGTGGGCTTCTTCGAGGGAAGCGCTGCGGGCCACGTGGATGGTCAAGTCGACAAAGGTGAACGCGCCCGCCTGCCGCGCCCGGATCGGCCCCACACCCTGCACGCCCGTGACGCTGCTGGCCTGTGCGGCGATGCGTTCGGCCAGGCCTGCCGGCGCTGCATCCAGCAACACCTGGATCGCGCGGCGACCCAGTTGCAGGCTCACATAGATCACGATGACACCCACAGCCATAGCGGCTACAGCATCGGCCTTGGCAAGCCAGGTCCATTCGCCGGGCAGTCGTTCGCCGAGCCAGACCAGCGCCAGCCCCAAGATCACGACCGAAGAACTCCAGATATCGGTGGAAAAGTGTAGGGCATCGGCTTCGAGCGCCTGGCTTTTATGCTTACGAGCCGCCCGGTACAGCATGCGGGATCGGGTCACGTCGACTCCAATCGAGATCGCCATGACGACAAAGGCCCATATACTAACCTCGATTTCAACCGTCTTGAAAAGAAGCCGCTGAATCGCTTCGTAAAAGATCCATATGCAGGTGATGAGCAGCAGGACCGTTTCGATGAGCGCCGAAAGGTTCTCGATCTTGCCGTGACCGTATCGATGTTGGGCGTCGGGCGGTCGATCCGAAAGGCGCACGGCGAAAAAGGTCACCAGAGCAGCGACCAGGTCGAGCGCCGAGTGCAGGGCTTCGGCCAGGATGCCCAGGCTGCCCGTCGTCAGGCCGACGACGATCTTGAGTAGCGTCAGAAACACGGCCGCCACCACCGAGCTCATGGCCGCCGAGCGCTTTTCCTTTTCCGCCAATGCCTGTTCGTTAGTTGTCATAGGTTCTTACCTTTATGGAAGGGCCCCCGGGTGGGGATAGGGCTGGGCGCGGAAATCCAGGCTGCAATCGTCGGTATCCAGCCAGATGGGATATCGCTCCAGGCTGTGGCGATAGTCCACGCCAGGGTGGGGGACCACCAGGGGCAGCGGGCTGTCGCCATAGGCGACGGCGTCGATTACAACGTTGTTAGAGTCCATCAGGATCACCTCGTCGCCGTCGCGGGCCAGCCACCAGATCCCTTCGGCCCATTCGGTCACTTTGGCGAGATTGGGGACGCTCGCATCCGAGTCCACCAGTTCAAAATCGGGCAGCTGCCCTGGAAAGGCTGCCTGGAACTGGGCAGCATTCACGGCGACCACCAACAACTGGCCCGGCCCCAAAACCACGCCCTCAGGAAACGCATACATGCCTTCATAGTCCCCCTGGTTGGCCGCATCGCCAATCTTGGAGCCGCCCAGGTGGATAGGCCCAGATGTCGGATTGTACAGCTCCACCCATTGCCTCTCCGGAACATCGCGGTAGTACAACTCGGCGATGAGCAGGTGATGGGCAGGCTGGGGCCCCTCATGGGCGCGGACCACAACGGGCAGGTAGGTGTCCAGGCGCGTGGTGTACCAGTCGTGCTCGAACACCGCTCGCAGATAGCCGTAGGCGTCATCGGATTGCACTTGCAGGGCCACTTCGCGGTTGGCCTTGGAGGACACTTCGGAGCCATTGATGCTGCCTACATGGACAAAACCCCGGCCGTCAATTTCGGCCAGCACCATCTTGTTGTGCAGGCCCAGAAAGGTCGGATTGGCCAACCGGACCTCCAGGTCAAGCCCCTCGCGCCTTGCCACTCCCTGCAGATAGGACGCAGTTTCCGCGTTCTGCCAGGCCTCAAAAAACCCATCGAGCAGGATGCGCACCCGCGCCCCCCGTCGTGCGGCGGCTAGATACGCTTCCAGGCGCAGGTTGGGGGCCGTGGCAGGGGTGGCATCGGCCGCACCCCAGTGAACTCGCTCATAGAACTGCTCGACCAGCACCGTGTCGCCCTCGCCGGCCCGGCCCACCATGCCCAACAGCCCCTCGTGGCTGCGCAGGCTGTTTTCCGGCGAGTGAACCACCTCAAAGGCCAAGGTACCGCGGACCGTCAGGGGTTCGACAAACGCCACCGTGTAGCTGATCCAATTGGTTTCTGGGCCCGGTGCAAGGCCCGTACAAGCATTGGCCAGCTTGGCGCAGGTGAGGAGATCCAGGTGATGGGCCGGGTCGATGTCGGCGGTCAGAATGGCTCGCACGCGCTCCACCACGCCCGGCGCGTCGGTAATCAGGTACACCCCCCGTCGCCCGGCGGTGCCGTCCTCCTTGGGATCGCCGGGCATGCCCGAGGGGTTCAGATTCTCCGATCCGATCAAGGCCAGCCGGTCGTCGATGAGGAACAGCTTGGCATGTTGGGCCCGGTAGCGGGGCGAAATCGAATCGCGGCTGGCGAGAAAATAGACGAGCGCTCCTTCGTCGCGGAGCCTGCCGCAGATCCAGCGCTGGGCGTTGGTCATCCCACCGGCAGGCCCGGCCTCCAGGAGCAGGGTCACGCTCACGCCCGCCTTCAAGCGCTCGATGAGGGCCGTGGCCAATGGCGCGCTCTCAAAGGTATAGGCCTCGATCCAGATGCTCTCCTGAGCCGCCTCGATCCGAGAACGCAGGGCATCCAACAGGTGATCGGGCCCCACAGCCACCGTCAGCGTAGCCGTCTGGGTCACCTGGGCCGTCCAGAAAAAGGGGTCCAGATCCCAGCCCGGGTATTGGACCCTGCCGCCAT
>CAYVLO010000482.1:0-2887 GCA_964452125.1 uncultured Anaerolineaceae bacterium
ACGGCATGTTCTACGATCCGATCGACGAGAAGGTCATCGACTACGTCGGCGGCCGCGAGGACCTGCAGCGCCGCATTCTTCGCACCATCGGTCCGCCCGATGAACGCTTCGGCGAGGATTACCTGCGCATGCTGCGGGCCGTCCGGTTCGCCGTGCAGCTTGGCTTCGAGATCGAACCGGCCACGTGGCAGGGCATCCGGTACCATGCCGAGCGGATCGCGCGGGTCAGTGGCGAGCGCATCGCCGTCGAGCTTGAAGCGGTCCTGACCCACCCGGATCGGGCCCGGGGTATGCGGCTCCTGGTCGAGTCGCATCTGGCCCGGCACATCTTCCCGGGTTTCGACGGCCCCGTGGCCCGGGCGGCCTGCGGCCTGTACGAGCATTTGCCGCGATCGGTCGATTTCGCCCTGGCCTTGGCGGCGCTTTTCGTGGCCGGGCCCACCGAATGGGCGCTCGAGCGATGTGCCGCCCTCAAGCCGAGTCGTCGACTGGTCCAGCACGTGCAGTTTCTGCTCGATCATCGTGGGTGTCTGCTGGACGCCGAGATGAGCCTGGCCCGGCTCAAGATGTTCGTGGCCAGCCCCTACTACCACGACTTGTTCGTCCTTCACAAGGCGATGTGCAAGGCCGAGGCCCGGAGCTTGGCTCCGCTACGTAAGATTCGCCGCCGAGCCGCCGAGCTTGCCGGACAGGACATTACCCCGCGCCCGCTGCTCAACGGCCACGAGCTCTTGGCCCTGGGGGTCCAACCCGGTCCCCAGGTAGGGCAGGTGGCCCAGGAGATGTACGTGGCCCAGCTCGATGAGCAAATCCGTACACCCGAGGAGGCCCGCCGGTGGGTCCGGCAGTGGCTGGCCCGGCATGCCCCGGCTGATTGAACCCTGCGATGTATTCGTTGTCCGGCGCCGGGCGCTCGGCAAGACGGGTATTTTTTGAAGCCGTGGGCTTGACCGACCGATCTTGTCTGCTAGACTGTACGCGACGGGGCCGTAGCTCAGTTGGGAGAGCGCTTGCATGGCATGCAAGAGGTCGTGAGTTCGAATCTCATCGGCTCCATTTCACCTCCTACAGATCCCCAATCAAATAGTGGTCACACGACGTTCGGTACGGACGGGCCGCGTGGTGCCGCCCGGGCGGGGGGCCTCCTGGTTGAGGCATTCCGTTAGTCTATAAGTATTCGCTTTTCCGGGCAGTTGTGGTTGTCGGAAAAGAATTTTCCCCCATTTTCTGCGCTCCGGGGTACCGGGATGAGGGATACAGGAACCAGCCGTGGCAAATTGACCCCAAAAGAGGTGGCGAACCCCGCTCGATCCTGTAGGATTCACTCTATCCAAGAAACCCTCAGAAGCGAAAGGATTCGCCGATGGCCATTCTACCACAACCGCAGTTGTTTTCCTGGAAAGAAATCGAAGATTTGGGCGACCTGGAGCGGTTGGCCCTGCTGATCAAGTATCTGCCCGATGAGCCTCTGATGCAGGCGTTGGAGGCAGCGCGGGGCCGGGGCCGGAATGACTACCCGGTGCGGGCGATGTGGAACTCGGTGCTGGCGGGGGTCGTCTATCAGCACCCGAGCGTCGCGTCGCTGCGACGGGAGTTGCGTCGCAACGCCCAGCTTCGTCACCTGTGCGGCTTTGACCTGCTGGCGGGGCTGGCGGCGGTTCCGTCGGACAACGCGTACAGCAACTTCCTGCAGCAACTGCTGCGGCATGCTGCGCTGATCGACGAGTTGTTCGTGACCTTGGTGAACAGGTTGGCCGATGCGTTGCCCGGATTTGGCGAGACGCTGGCCCTGGACAGCAAGGCCATCGGCTCCCTCGCCCGGCGCACCAGCCGCCGAAGCGTCGTGGATGGCCGGGGGGAGGCCGATGCCGATCTGGGCGTCAAGACGTACAAGGGCACGCGCGAGGATGGCAGCGTCTGGGAGAAGGTGGTCACGTGGTTCGGCTTCAAGCTGCATCTGCTGGTGGACGCCGCGTACGAGCTGCCGGTGGCCTACGAGGTGACCAAGGCCTCGGCCAGCGATCTGACCACGGGCAAGCAGATGCTCCAGGATCTGGCGGATCATCGCCCGCAGGTGCTGGCCGAGGCCAAATACCTGCTGGGAGATAAGGCCTACGACGACACCGGCATGATCACGACGCTCTGGGACGAGCACGCCATCAAGCCGGTGCTGGACATCCGCAATCTATGGACGGTGACCGGGGCCCGGCTCGTGCAGGGCCAGACCAATGTCAGCCATGATTACCAGGGTACGGTGTTCTGCCACTGTCCGGTGGAATGGAGGCAACGGCCGATGGCGTTTGGCGGGTTCGAAAAGGACCGTGGCACCTTGAAGTACCGCTGCCCGGCGAAACACTACGGCTTCGTATGCCCTGGGCGGGACCGGTGTGCGATCAGCGACAGCATCCGGATCCCCATCGCCAGCAACCGTCGTATCTTCACGCCGCTGGCCCGCAGCAGCTACCAATGGAAGCGTCTGTACAAGAAGCGCAGTGGCGTCGAGCGGGTCAACAGCCGGTTGGATGAATCCTTCGGTTTTGAGAAGCATTTCGTGCGCGGGCTGGCCAAGATGCGATTGCAGTGCGGTTTGGCGTTGGTGGTCATGCTGGGCATGGCCTGGGGCCGGGTGCGGCGCAAGCAACTCGACCAGATGCGAAGCCTGGTGACCTCGACCGCCTGACAATCCCTTACGATACTATGGGGGCGACAGAACCGGTCTGCGCCCACGCGGCCCACACGACCCCCGGTCCGTCCCAAACCGCCCCCGATGCACCCCTCCACCCGCAGAACAGACCACCCCGGGGCCCCAAATGGCAATAGAAACACCCCCAACGCCCACCGGCACCATACATCCCACCCTCAAAACACCCCTCAAACGGAATGCCTC
>CAYVLO010000483.1:0-2886 GCA_964452125.1 uncultured Anaerolineaceae bacterium
ACCAGCGGCAGGGCTTGCCAAGTCGGCCGAGACGTGGTGCGACGCAAGATGGATGTTATGCGCGAGGGTACTCGCGGTTGCCCTGTGACGGAGGGCACGTACGCTTGTCGTGAATGCCAAATTGCAGTATAATCGAGGCCAAGCAGCATCCCATAGAGCTTGGGCTCACAAGGAGGAAGAGTGCCAGAGAATCGTGCGGACCCGATCGGCTATCTGCAAATGGTCCAGGTGTTCCAAGACCTGGACGAGGCCGAAATCCAAGAGATCGACCGGACCCTCACCCTTACGTCCTGCCGGCGGGGCAGAATCCTGTACATGCCCGAGGAGACGGGCGAGATCCTTTTTCTGCTCAAGCGAGGCCGGGTGCAACTTTACCGGATCTCGCCCGATGGCAAAAAGCTGGTCATTGCCACCCTCGGTCCCGGGACCATTTTCGGCGAGATGGCCCTCATTGGCCAGGGGATGCACAACAACTTTGCCGAAGCCGTCGAAGAGTGCGAGCTTTGGGTGATGGGCCGCGACGATGTGGAACGGCTGCTGGTCACCAAGCCCCAGGTGGCCCTGCGCATCTTTGAGATCTTGGGGCACCGGCTCAAAGAGGCCGAAGCCCGCCTGGAAGAGATCGCCTTCAAGGGCATCCCCGCCCGGCTGGCATCGCTCCTGCTGCACCTGGCGGACGAGCAGGGCGGAGAGGCCATCGCCGGCCTGACCCACCAGGATCTGGGGGAACAGATCGGCACCTATCGCGAGACAACGACGCAGACTCTGAATCTGTTCAAGGCCCAGGGCCTGATCGACATCGGGCGCAAGCGCATCCAGATTCTCGATCGGGAGGGATTAAAGCGCATCGCCGAGAGCTGAGAGAGCCCCTTCTTTGTCTATGGGACTGCCCCCGAGGGCGAGGGCCCTGCCATAGTCCTTTTGAATAAGCCGCAACCCTGGCAATCGGCACGTCACCCCCGCGAAGGCGGGGGTCCATACGCTTTGTGCACAAGGATGGATGCTGCCTGTGAGTACACAGGCGCTTATGCGCGAGGGTACTCGCGGCGGGCATGACGACGGGAGCGCCGCTTAACAATAGGCGCCCACCCCCACCACACCGGGACCGGTGTGCGTCCCAATGACAGGGCCCACGCTGGCGCAGGTGGGTTCGTCGCAACCCAACTTTTCCATGAGCGCCGTCTTGACCACTTGGACCTCGTCGGGCACCAAAGCGCCGGTGACCACCAACCGGGCCTCAGGACCTTTGCCATCCATATACTGGGCAACCAAATCGACGATGTGGCCGTGAGCCTTGCGCTTGGAGCGCACCTGCTCCAGCGGCTCGATGGCGCCCTCGTGAAAAAAGAGAATGGGCTTGACCTTGAACAGAGTGCCCAGCAAGGCCTTGGCATTGCCAATGCGCCCGCCTTTGGCCAGGTACTCCAGGGTGTCGACAACGAACAGCACATGCATCCGGGGCTTGATCGATTCGATGAGATCAGCGACCTCCTGGAGCGTAGCCCCCTCCTCCACGGCCTCGACGGCGGCTTCGACCATGAGTTGGAGCCCAGCCGACGTGGACAAGGAATCGATCACCTCGATGTGGGCATCGGGCAACATGGCCCGCGCGGCCATGGCCGAATCCCACGTGCCGCTCAGCTTGCTGGAAATCGTGAGTGTCAGAATCTCGTGCCCGGCATCAGCGAGTTCCTTGAACACCGTGAAAAAATCGCCCGGTGATGGCTGAGAGGTGGTGGGAAGCTCGGGCGATTCTTTGAGCTTGGCGTAGAACTCTTCGTTGGAAAGCTCTACCCCCTCCCGATAAGCCTCCTGGCCAAAATGCACGTAGAGAGGCACGACGCGAATGTCGTGCTGGCGGATGGTCGACTCGGGTAAATACGCTGTGGAATCGGTCACAATTTTGATCATATCCTTTTCCCTCCTGCATACCATCGATGCCCGCCCAATCGAACCGGACAGGGCAAGCCACACCCATTTCCCTGGCCCCTTGGGGCGGTTGTACCTTACACTATGAATTCTACGGACCGGGCGCTCTAGTCCAGAGCCTCGAGCGCCTCTTCGAGAAACTGGACGAGGGCCGACCGAGCCTCTGAGCTGAGATCGGCAAGATGAGTTTGGTAATGCCGTACGTGGTCGAGCAAGCGATCTGTGAGGGAAGAGCCGACATCGTCCTCCGTCGATAGCGTCACACCGACGCTCAGCCCGGCCAAACTCTCCAGGGCGCCATCCCCACCGCTGCGCAGCGAGGCGAGGGCGCGAAAGGGATTGAGCCCCGAGGCCCGGGTGCGCGCCCGGCGCATATTCAGCAGAAGCACGCCCACCATCTCGGTGCAGAACACCAGCGGGGCTTTGGCGTCGGGCAGCCGGGCCAAGAGCTCCTCCAGGGCTTCGCGATAGTCAGCCTCCCGGGCCGACCGTAGTTTGGCCAGCACTCGGGCCCGCACGGTAGGCCAATCCTCTTCTCGATCTTCAGAGTCCAGGGCCAGAGCGCCGGGCTCGGTGGGCACAAAGACGACCATAGAACGACCGGGCCCCGAATGGCCATCTGCCAACGCATAGCTCGACTTGGCTACGCCCTTTTTCTCCAGCACTTTGAGCATGTCGTAGGCGGAAAAGCGGTTGACGCCCAACCGCTCGGCGATGTCGGTATAGTGGACCGGCCTCTTGTGCTCCTGGTACAGCTCCTGGAGCTTGGTGAGAAAGGCGCGCTGGCGAGGCGTCAGTTTGGGCATCACGGTCGGAACTCCTTTTGGACTTCCAAAAAAACCAAAATTTACCACCTCCATTTTATCCAATTTTTGGGATTTGTCAACTACCCAACCTCGGGGATCAGCAATTCTCAATATGGAAAATGTGGTATAATTCGGGGCGATGGGGGCAGGA
>CAYVLO010000484.1:0-2209 GCA_964452125.1 uncultured Anaerolineaceae bacterium
ATGGGTTGAGACTGGTTTCAAGCTGTCCACCCAAGTCAGCAACAACGAGGCCTACGTCTCCGGGGCCTTGAAGGCGACGCTGACGGAGAAGTTTGGCGGAGAGTGGAAAGACAGTCAGGTTGACACGACGCAAACAGAGTGGGATCCGAATGCCGCAGTGATCGCGGCTTACGAGGGTCTCAAGGACCTGAAAGAGGCCGAGAAGGACGCCGCCATCGAGGGGGCCAACAGCGCGGCGACGATCAAGAACCTGCTCCTCTCGCAGAGCGAGGCGCTAGAGGAGTGGGAGATCGCCGCGGCCGAGCTGAACCAGGTGGTCGTCGAGCACAATAACATGGTCGAAAAATGGAGCCGCCTTGTGAACCTGTATGCGGAAGCGGTGCCCATGATCATGACCTACAACAGCCACCTTCTCAACCCGGCCTACCGTCTGTGGCGCGACTCGCTGACCATCCAATCGTCAAAGGCCCACGCCCTGGCAGCCCAGTTCGCGTACCTCACGGCCAGGGCCAGCGAGTATGAGCTGCTCACACCCTTTCCGAACCTCGGGGACGCCTACAAGACGCGCACGGCCAACGACATCCGTACCTTCCTCGACGAACTCAAGGTGTGGCACCAGGCCCTCGACCTGCCCGGTCAGCTCAACCGCTACCCCTACACCCTGTCGGTGGCTCAGGATTTCCTCTCCCTCACCGACGAGCAGCTCAACCCTGACGGTGTGCTGACCTCCGAGGAAATCGCCCTGGAACGGTACGATCGCCTTCAGGAGGCGTTAGCAAGCCGGATCGTGAATGGAGACCTGGAGATCGTCTTTTCGACCTCTCTGGATCAACAACGCCCCGGTGGGCGCCTTGTCTTCAGCCCGAACATCTGGAACAACCGCATCGCCGGCATCGGAGAGCCCCTGGCCGACAACGTGGGTGTCAGGGTCAACATCATCACCACCGAGCCCGTTGATGCCGGCGGGGTCGAGGTGGTGCTGGTGCACGATGGCCAGGCTACGTACCGCAATGCAGCGGCCCAAAAAGTGATCTACGATCCCGCCACGGCGGTGCCCGTGGGCTATCTAATTCCCGCCGAACTCAGCCCGGCCCACGCGACCATCGTCCTGCGGCCTGATATCAACGGCGTTGGGGGGCTTGCCAACAGCGGGCTGGGCAACCTCAGCGTGGCAGCTTCCCACTGGAAGCTGCGCATCCCCGCCGACTCGTGGGGCAACCTGGACGTGTCCCGGATCAAGGATGTCACCATCTCCCTGGATACGACCGGCAGGGCACTGCCGGCTCGGACAGCGGAGGCGGAGGACGATGCTGCGCGACTGGTCGCAGGGCTGGAGATGGCGGTGCCTTCGGAGGCGTGGCTTCGGGAACTCACAGCCATCCAGGCGGCGGCATCCGACGCGGCCGCGCAGCCCGAGCAGGCAAGCGTGGAGTTCCTCCCCGTGGTCGCCCTTCCCGGCCAGGTGAGCGGTTCCTACTTTGGCAACCTCGTCGTCACGAGCCCGATCACGATCGCCGTCCAGGAGCTGAACTTTGACCTGGTGAATGTTGACGGCGTTCTTACCGGGGTGGTCGGTGTCACAGACTCGTCCCTCGCCACCGAACCGATCCAGCTCACAGGAGTGGTCACAGATGGCGAGTTTGTGCTCAACTCCGACGTCTTTACCAACGTTGTGAACGGGCGCCTCGTGTCGCAGACCTTTACGTTGGTCGGTCACGCCGAGGAGGGTGCCGAGGTACTGAGGGGGGTCTACACGGGCACCGTCACCAACCTGCTGCCCCAGCCCATCGTGGTGGAGGGCCTGTTCATTGCCTCGCGCCCCGGCGCGCTGACCGGCAACGGACTGGTCGTGGAGGCCGGGACGTGGCGGGTGCCGGTCGGCAGTAGCACGCCGATCACCGCTACCTTGATCAACAGCCTGTTACAACCGATCACGAGCACGGGGACCATCACCTTCACGACGGACCTGGGAACGGTGCCGGCCGTCGTCCAGATGGTCGACGGCGTGGCGGTCGCTACCGTTGAGGCGGGGACTGTGATGGGCGAGACCGTCGTAAAGGCCACGACAGGCGAGCTGACGGGGCAGGTGCGCATCCAGATCGTGGCGAACAACGGGCCCGTCGCCGACGCCGGGCCGGACCAGCAGGTCGAACCCGGCGCCACGGTCACGTTGGATGGCAGCGGCAGCAGCGATCCGAACGGCGACCCG
>CAYVLO010000484.1:2219-2885 GCA_964452125.1 uncultured Anaerolineaceae bacterium
TCAGCTTTTCGCCGGTCGTGAGCATCACCACCTTCACCGCGCCGGTGACCCCTGGCACGCTCACCTTCGCCCTGACCGTCACCGACACGGACGGGTTGTCCGCTACCGACACGGTGGTGGTCACCGCGAGCTACCTAAGCCTGTTCGCCGACGCCGGGCCCGATCAGAAGGTCGAACTTGGCGCCACGGTCACGTTGGATGGCAGCGGCAGCAGCGATCCGAACGGCGACCCGTTGACCTACCTCTGGGAGCAGACCGGCGGTGTCGAGGTCGACTTTTCACCAGCGGTCAGCGTGACCACTTTCGTCGCTCCCAGCGGCCAGCTTACTTTCATGCTCACCGTTGCAAACACCGTTGGGCTGACTGCCACCGACACGACCACTGTTACCGTGATAAGGGCGCGTATGTACCTGCCGCTTATCCTGAAAGGCAGCCCGTAGGTGTAGTTGGCACCCGACCAGGTGGGCACACCAAGCGTGTCTGCCGGCCGTCATATGGCCGGCAGACATCAAAATACTGGGGTAATGCGCCTTTGGCGTACGATAGGGCCTTCCGGGTGGATCTCCAGGTCCATTGACATACCCAGTCATGATGCCGATGTCGGGAGCCAACTGGAGAATTTCCTACGGAAACAGTCAGGGCAGAGGAGTCAATGCCCTGCCTCTC
>CAYVLO010000485.1:0-2882 GCA_964452125.1 uncultured Anaerolineaceae bacterium
CACCATCTGGGATGGCTGGACCCTCAACCGTCTCACGGTCATCGGCTGGAACGTGCTGAACACGGCGGCGCTGGCACTGCTGCTGGCGAGCCTGCTCCGCGCCTGGCGGGAGGACTGGGTCGCCGGCGCGCAGGCTGCCATCCGGCTAGGCAGCGCGGCCTACCTGGCCTGGGGGCTGGTGGTGCTCCTGCTGCTGCCCTGGCTGTTCTGACGGGCGTTAGGTCAGGCGGGCGATCAGGGCGGTGTCTCCGGGCGTCATGAAGCCAACCTGGGGCTTGGGCACCTGTGACAGAGCCGGGTACGAGCGGCGAACAATATGACCTTCTTCTGAGGCCAGGTCCGCTTCCGTCAGCCCAGGAAGGACCTGCGGCACTCGCCTTTGGGATGGTGACGGATTGCCGAGAAGAGGTACAAACGTGTGCTTTTCACCCTCAATCTGCAAGAAAGCAGCGATGGTCGCATGAGCGACAAGAGTGGCGATCATCTAGAAGACCTGAGCATCTGGGATGGAAACATCGCCGCTGGATATGACACGTCCGGGGTCGGCATGTTTGCCGACAAGATCCTCACCCCCACCGTCAGTTTTCTCGAACAACTGGTACAGAACGGCCATGCGCTGGAGTTTGCCATCGGCACAGGACGGGTAGCTATCCCCCTGTATGAGAGAGGCATCAGGGTAGCCGGGATTGACTATTCGGCGGCCATGGTGGAGGTGCTGCATGGCAAGATCGGCCAGGATGCGATTCCCGTTGCGATCGGCGATATGACCTGCACCAGGGTAGAGGGGGATTTCTCTCTCGTCTATCTGGTCTATAACGGGCTCTCCAACCTGCTGACCCAGCAAGCCCAGGTTGAGTGCATGCAGAACGCGGCCCGCCACCTGCCTGTTGGGGGCAGATTTGTGGTTGAGATGTGGATTCCCGAATTGAGAAAGCTGCCACCTGGGCAGAACGCGGTCGTTTGGGAGGCAAGGCCCGGCTATATCGGACTGGATACCTACGACGTACCCAATCAGCTGGTCACATCGCATCATCTCACCTATGACCAGGGCGGAAAAGGCCATCTGTATCGCAGCCGACACAGGTACGTCTGGCCCTCTGAACAGGATCTGATGGCCAGTTTGGCCGGCTTTGACCTTGAGGATCGCTTTGCCGACTGGAATCGCGCCGAGTTCGATGCTGACGCGACATCACAGATTGCCGTGTACGTGAAGCGATAGCGGCCAGGTCGGCGGAGCGAGGGAGAGGAACTGGCTGCGGAGCTGGCGCTCAGGCCGCCATCCGGGTCGGCAGCGCGGCCTACCTGGCCTGCGGGCTGGTGGTGCTCCTGCTGCTGCCCTGGCTGTTCTGACGGGCCTTAGGTCAGGCGCGCGATCAGGGCGGCATGCTGCGGGTAACGCGCCCGCAACGCCGCGCCGTCGGCCAGCTCGAAATCGGCATAGTCGAACCCCGGCGCCACCGTGCAGCCCACCAGCGCATAGCCGGCATCATCCAGCACCTCGGCGCCGAACCACGCGCCCTGCGGGATCGCGACCTGCCACCCATCGCCACGTGGCGGCGGCCCTAGAACCACGCGCTGGTGCGTGCCGTCGTGGTGCAGTAGGTGCACGGCCACCGGCCCGCCCGCGTAATGGTGCCACAGCTCGTCGGACTTTATCCGGTGCAGCCGCGAGCGCTCGCCCGCCCGCAGCAGGTAATAGATGCCGGTGCTACAGGCCCGCGCCCCGCCATAGCGCGCGGGCAGGGCCGCGGCGGGGTGTTCCTCCGCGCTGCGGTAGAGCTCGCGATAGTGGCCCCCCTCGGGGTGGGGCGTCAGCTCGAGCAGGCGGATCAAGGCCTCGGCGTCGTGCTCCATGGCGCTCCTCTCAGGCTCGCTCCCAGGTCTCGCGGCAATAGTCCACGGCCCGCCGCACGCCCTCTGCGCCCATGCCCGAAGCCTCCTCGATGCACACCCAGCCCGTGAACCCCACCTCTTTCAGCCGGCCGAATGCCGCCGGCAGCGGCGCCAGGCCGGTCCCCAGCAGCGTGGGCGTCAGCCGTCCGCGGGTGGCGGTGTCGGCCGCGTGGATGCTGACCACCTGGTCCAGCACCTGCTCCAACACGGGCAGGGTGTCGTCGCCATAGGCCAGCGGGTTGGCCGTATCAAAGTGGATGCCGATCTCGCTGCCGCGCAGGGCCTCGGCCAGCGCCAGGAACACCGGCGTGGGCGTGTCGAAATCGGTGTACTGCCAGACGCCGGGCTTATTATGGTTCTCCAGCAGCAGCCGCACGCCGGCCTCGCGGGCGGCGGGCAGGCAGGCCCGCAAGCCCTGCAAGGCCCGGCGAATGCCGTCGGCCTCGCGCAGGCCGGGGTGGGCCTGTCCCGCCGTGGCGCGGATTAACTGGGCGCCCAGCCGCCCCGCCGCCTGGATGTGGACGATCTGGCCCTCGATCTGGCGTTGCCGCTCGGCGGCGTCCGGGTGGGTGAAATCGGGATACGTCGCCACCATCACCACCCGCTGCCCCGCGGCCTCGATCTCGCGGCGCAGGCCGCCCAGGTAAGCGGGCTCCAGGCTGCGCAGGAACAGCACGCTCAGGTCCAGTCCGTCCAGCCCCACCTCGGCCGCCAGGCGGGCCCACTCGGCCACGCTCATCCGCCCTGCGATGATCTCGGGAAACAGCGAAACGGGCAGACAGCTTAGGTTCACCGGCACCATCCTCTCTTCACTGCGCTCTGTATACTGAGTATAGCGACTGTGTCGATGCCCGGTTAGCTGGTCAGCAGGGCGTGGGCCTCGGCCAGCATCTCGCGGATGGGCAGGTCGTAGGGACAGCGATCCTCACAGGCGCCACACTCGATGCATTCGTCGGCCTGGACCTCCAGCTCCTCATAGGCCTCTTTGG
>CAYVLO010000486.1:0-2866 GCA_964452125.1 uncultured Anaerolineaceae bacterium
GTGGGCCTGTATGCCCCACCGACGCCCAAAGAGTACAAATGACCGATTTCGGCCCAGCAGGAGTGAGGGCCGGCAAGGAGGAACTCATGGAACCACTGGATCTGATCGTTCGCGGGAATGTGGTGTTGCCCGACTGCGTGATGCAGGATGGCGTGGTGGGCATTGAGGGCGAGCGCATCGTGGGCCTCTACGATGCCGAGCATACGCCGCCGCACCGGCAGAGCATCGACGCTCGCGGGCAGTGGGTGCTGCCCGGCGTCGTCGACGCCCACGTCCATTGCTACAGCACGCCCAACGAAGGCTTTACCGATGCGACGCGGTCGGCCGCCGCGGGCGGCGTGACGACCATTATCGAGATGCCCTACGACCAAGGGGCGCCGGTCATCTCGGCGGACCGTTTTGAGAACAAGCGGGAACGGCTGGAAGCCCAGAGCGTGGTCGATGTGGCCCTGCTGGCTACGATCAAAAAGATGGGCGGGTTGGGCCAGATCCCGCTGCTGGCCCGGGCAGGCGCCTGCGGTTTCAAGGTGTCGCTGTTCGAGACCGATCCCGAGCGGTTCCCCCGCATCCCCGACCCGGAGCTGTTGGCTGCCTTTGCCCTGGTCCGCGAAACCGGGTTGACCGTCGGCCTGCACTGCGAGAACGACGACCTGGTGAAGGCCTTTACCGCTCAGTATCGAGAACAGGGGGCCGATCCCCGGGTGCATTGCCTGAGCCGCCCCGGCATCGTCGAGACCAGTGCGGTGGTGCAGGCTCTCGAGTTTGCCCAATGGACCGGGGTTCGCGTCCACATCTACCATGCCAGCCTGGCCCGCTCCTTCGAAATGGTCGAGTGGTACCGCGAGCAGGGGGTGGCGGTCACGGCTGAGACCTGCCCCCACTACCTGACACTGACCGAGGACGACATGGGCCGGTTGGGGGCCAGGGGCAAGATCAACCCGCCGCTGCGGTCGGCCGAAGAACGGGACCGGTTGTGGGAGCTGTGCGCCGCGGGCGCCGTCGACCTGATCACGTCGGACCACTCGCCCTGGATGGCTCCCTACAAGACTCACCCCAACATTTTCGATAACGTCTCGGGGGCGCCGGGCGTCGAGACGCTGGCGCCGATGCTATACAGCGAGGGAGTGGCCAAGGGGCGACTCTCTCTCCACGATTTCACGCGGCTCCTGTGTGAGGGGCCGGCGGATGTGTTTGGGCTGGCGCCGCGCAAGGGACGGATCGCCGTGGGCGCCGATGCCGACCTGGTCCTTCTGAACCCCCAAGCCGAGTGGGTGTTGGACGAGGCCGCGCTGCACTCTTCGGCGGGCTGGAGCCCCTATCATGGGTGGCCCATGGTCGGGCGGATCACCAAGACCCTTTTGCGCGGCCAGGTGGTCTACGATGGCCAGCAGGTGGTCGCCGAGCCGGGCGCCGGTCAGTTTGTGGCCGGCGCCAATCGCACGCCCGAGCAATAGCCTGCCGAACTCATCGATCCCACCCACGAGGAGGCAACATAAGATGGAACCCGATCGTTTTCTTCAGATACCCAACCGGGACCGGCTATCGGCCGACATTGAAGCCCTGGCGCAGATCACCGATCCCAATCAGCCCTTTACGCGGCGACCGTTCACCGACCTTTTTCAGCGAGGGCGGCAGTGGCTGCGCGAGCGTATGGAGGCCGCCGGACTGGCGGTGAGCCTGGATGCCGCGGGCAACCTCATCGGCCAGCGCGCGGGAGCGAAAGACCTGCCGCCGATCCTGGTCGGCTCGCACACTGATACGGTGGCGGGCGGCGGGCGCTTTGACGGCGTCATCGGCGTACTGGGCGGGCTGGAGGTGGCCCGCTGCCTGCACGAGCTGGGGATCTCGCTGCGCCATCCCCTGGAGGTGGTCGATTTCCTGGCCGAAGAGCCGACCGATTTCGGCGTGTCGACGGTGGGCAGCCGGGGCATGTCGGGCAATCTGACGGCCGAGATGCTGGCCAAAACCGATCCCACGGGCCGGACTTTGCGCCAGGCGCTGGCCGAACTGGGCGGACGGCCCGACGAGATCCCATCCCAGGTGCGCAAGCCCGGCGACATTGCCGCCTACCTGGAGATGCACATCGAGCAGGGGCCGGTTCTGGCGCAGCAGGGGGTGCCGCTGGCGGCGGTGACGGGCATTGCCGGCATTCGCCGCTTTACGGTGGAGGTGCAGGGCGAGGCCAACCACGCCGGGACGACGCCGATGGCCTTGCGGAAGGATGCCCTGGTGGCGGCGGCCCAGTTGGTGGTCGACGCTGAGGCCATTTTCCGCCGCGAATCGGGGGCGGTGGGCACGGTGGGCCGCCTGGCCGTCAGCCCCAACATGGCCAACGTGGTGCCCGGCCGGGTCGAGTTCATCGCCGAGATGCGCAGCATCGATCCGCAGGTCATCGAGCGGATGGGATTGGCGTTTCAGGCGCGGGCCGCCGAGGTCGCGGCTCAACGCGGGGTGGACATTACCGTCCGGTTGCTGACCGATGCCACCCCCGTGCAGGCCGACGCCCGGCTAGTCGAGATCACGACCCGGGCCTGCCGGCAGGCGGCGCCTGAGGCGTTGGTTTTGCCCAGCGGCGCCGGGCACGACGGGATGCAGATCGGGACCATTGCCCCCATCGGCATGATCTTTGTGCCCAGCCGCGACGGCAAGAGCCATACCTCCGAAGAGTGGACCGACCTCGAGGACATTGCTCTGGGGGTCCAGGCGATGGCCCGAGCGCTGGTGGAGGCCGACCGGGCGTTCTAGGCGAACGGGTGGGAGGGTTCCGCTCGCGCGGCCCCTATGCTCACGTGGGCTCGCGTGAAACCTTTGGTTGCCAACCGCGCACCTGCCCGTGGCGATCCCCATGGCGGCGGGCGACCCATGG